>NZ_CFHWAF010000047.1:0-31381 GCF_984452065.1 Hoeflea sp.
GCGCTGCGCGACGCGCCTTGCCGAGTGAACCGATTTACCGCCATCAAATGCTTCAATCTAATCACAACTCGCTTAACACCCGGGTTTTCGGTCTGATCTTCGTCCCGATTTTCGATTGCGCCGGGACACACCTGTCGCAATCATCACCTGGAAAACTGTTGATGATTACGACCGGCGGCATTTCAAGCTCTACTCGCAACTACTTGGTCCGCTGTTAACAAGCGGTTTTGAGCGCTGATTGGTGTGTGATTTGGTGCATGATGCGGATGATGATTTTCCGCAATAGAGTGCGCAGCCACTTGAGGATGAGGCGCAGGTTGTAGCCGACGGCGCTCATGACTGCGTTGATGGCATCGCCGAGGCGTCCCTTGAGAAAGTTACGGCCCAGATGGCCGTCTGTTTTGCAATGGCCGATGACGGCCTCGATGGCTGAGCGCCGTCTGAGTTCGCGTTTCACCTGGCCATGCACGCCGCGTTTTTGGCCCGACCTGTAGACCCGCGGCCGGTTTGGCGCGTTGTGGCCGCGGTAGCCCTTGTCGACATAGACGCGTTCGATCTCGCGGCCGGTGAGCGCCTGCGTTTGTGCAAGCGCGTCCTTGAGCGTATGGCCGTCATAGGGATTACCGGGCGGCGCCTTGGCATGCAGGATGAACTGGCCGCCCTTGCAGCGCTTGTTGGTGGTTGTAAGCGACACCTTGACGCCGAACTCGTAAGGCGCATGGGCCTTGCCCTTGCCGATGCACTCGGTCTCCGGCGCATGCCAGGAATAGAGCTTTCGGCCACGCTGGCGCTGTTTCTGGTGACGGATCTGCATGGCCTTTGACAGGGGCACGGCGAAGACCTGCGCCAGGGCAGCGTCGCCGTCAATCCTGCGGCCGATGTCGCGGATCAGCCGGCCGAGCCGGGTGCGCAGGAATTTCAGTCGAAAAGAAGCCGGACGCTAAGTGTTGGCCACAGCGTTGAAACCATGTTTAGCTTATTTTCCAAGTACCAGCCTCACTACGTGGACAACGCCGATGTAAGCTTGAAGCAAATCGACTGCTTCAAAGCCGCTTGCGTGATTGTTATGTGCTTACTGGAAGTTTTCCACAAAGCGTGTTCATTCCATATATCCTTGAAAAGATTGGTGGGTGAGCACGGGCTCGAACCGTGGACCCGCTGATTAAGAGTCAGCTGCTCTACCAACTGAGCTACACACCCAACCTATTGTTTTAAGTGACTTTATTGACTTATGCGTTTTTCTTAGTCACTTTTTAGTCTCTCCAATGCCCCAATCGGTGCAAGAAAGCTGGCAGGTAGCACAGACGAGACGGCTTTTCAACAACGGAGGCCATGGACGCATCAACGCACAGCCACCACAAACGCGGACAGGCGCTATTCTTGAAGCGACTGGCCAGCGCGCCGCCCCTCACCCCCACATCCTCCCGGCGATCTCCAGTTCCTCCGAACCGACCGCGTTGCCGTAGATGGCGGTGGTGGCAATGGAAGCATGGCCCATCCACTTGGATAGCATATTGAGCGGTATGCCCACGAAGGGCATGGACACCATACCCGTGACGCAGGCCCTTGGGACTGGCCTGGGCACCGTGTATGTCGGCTTTGTCCATGATCCGCTTGGTCCACCGAATGAACTTGGCAAAGGTCATCAGAGCGCAGCCTGTCCAGCGGATTTCAGACCGCGCCGCCTTCGGCAACAATCAGTCGATGAGCAGCGCGCCCTCGGCGACCCTGACGGCGTTGCCGCCGATGCGGCCCTGGACGATTCTGCCGCCGTCGACCTCGAGATGCAGGTGGATCCTGGAGGGCCGGCCCATCTCGACACCCTGCTCGATGAGCAGCGCGTGGTGGCCGTCCAGCAATTCGTCGAACTGGTGAATCGCGCCGGAAAAGGCCGCAACCGCCGAGCCGGTGGCCGGGTCCTCGGGAATGCCGGCATGCGGCGCGAACATGCGGCAGTGGAAATGTGCATCATGCGCCACCCCGCCCCGGCAATAGACGAATGCGTCGGCGAGCTGGCCGTCGGCGATCGGCGCGAGCTGTTCCCACTGGATGGCGTCGCAGCGCGCCTTGGCGGCAACCGACAGATCGTGCACGGGCACCATCAGGAAAGGCACGCCGGCATTCCAGAAGGAGATATGGTGGTTCTCGAAACCCAGTTCTTGCGGCTCGATCTGCAGGGCGGCGGCCACCGTCTCCTTGCCGATGTCGAACGCGATGCGGCCGGAAAGGCGCGGCAGGTCGAACTCGGCGAAACTCGGCTCGCCCCTCTGCAGCTTGGCGACGGTGCGCACCGGCCCGACGCCCTCTTCCATCACCGCCATCAGATCGATGTCCATGTCGCTGCCGGATTTCTTCTCCGCCAGCGCGACCGCGGCGCCGACGGTGGGATGGCCGGCAAACGGCAGCTCGCGGCCGGGCGTGAAGATGCGCAGGCGCGCGCCGTGCGCCGGATTTTCCGCCGGAAAAACGAACACCGTCTCGGAGAGATTGAATTCCCCGGCGATCCGCTGCATCGCCTCATCCGACAGCCCTTCCGCATCGAACACCACCGCCAGGGGATTTCCGGCAAGACGGTCGGCGGAAAAGACATCGTAAATGGCGTATTGGCGAGGCATATCGGCACTCCGGTCAACTTGGAACAAACGCTGCGGCGCCAACATGGCATAGCTGCTTCGGAACCGACAACGGAATTCTCGCCTGTTGAACGGTTCTGTTGACCGCGTCATGCCAAAAGCCGCGCACCGGCTGATCACAGCATGTCGAGCGTGATTGCCACCGGGCAGTGATCGGAGGCTTTCGGCCGGTCCCAGCCGGTTCTCGGATAGCGCTCGGGGGCCTGGCCGTCGGGGAAGATGGTACGGAACGGCTGCCCGGCGCGGATGATGTCGGGAATACGGCTGGCATTGCGCTCGGCGAGCGAAGGCGAAAGCATGATGTAGTCGAGCTGGCAAAGGTGCCGTTCGTCGGGACCGCGCGTGTGAAACAGGGTCCAGCGGTCAAGCGCGTCGCGCCGCTGCACGGCATTCTCGGCAAAGCCGTCCGACGTGAAAACATCCACGGCGCTCTCGGCTTCGCGGACCGGCTCGAACACATAGCCATTGATCCGGTCGCCGGAAATGATGACGCGCTCCTGGTAGTCGTTCATATCGCCGCAGATGACCCAGCGCTTGCCGGCCGTCTTTCCGGTGCCGAACCGCTCCTCGATGATGCGCCGCACCGCCCTTGCCTCGGCCCTGCGTACCGCCATGGTCGCCGTCCGGCCGTCCATGCCGTCGCGCGGCGAGCCCATCGATTTGAAATGCACGATGTAAACGGTCAGCGGCCGCCCGCCGACCGTCACATCGATTTCGAGACAGTCGCGCCGGAAGATGCGGTCCCGCGGCCGGTTGGTCTCGGCGATCGCATCGTCGAAGAGACCGAGATCGTCATAGGTCAGATGCGCATGGCTTTGCATGGCCTCGAAGACGATCGGCTGCCCGTCCCGCGTTTCCTCGCGCATCATGACCGCCACGTCGATGCCGCGGCCGTCATTGCCGTCGACCATATATTTGTTGCGGTACCCGCGGCCGATCATCTTGAAGAGATAGCCGTATTCGAAGGCTTTGAGGGCGTCGAGATTGTCGACCTCCTGAAGACACAGAATGTCGGCCCCGGTTTCGGCAATCGCCAGCGCGGTGAGCTGGCGGGTATCGTCCGTATGCGCGATGGCCCGCGCCTGTTCGAGCCGGCGGTATTCCGCCTCGTTTTTGATATCGAAAAGCTTGAGACTGCGATCCTGCCGCAACTCGTTGCGAAAGCCTGAAAAGTCGAACCGGCTCATCAGGTTCTCGACGTTGAATGTTGCGATCCTTAGGGACATTTTCCATATCATCCGTTCGCGGCATGGCTGCCGATCCTGTGTAGAGCTTTCGCCAAAGCTTGTCACGCAGGCTTGATCGCACTTGAGCAAACCAAAACAACGCGCTGAATTGAAACGTTTTTGACTGCGCTCTACAGCATAGCGTGATGACAATGTGATCGCTTTGCGCGCACGGCACGCTTGCCACAGAACTGAACATGACAAATAGTTAATGTCGTTGAACTCACATCCGGGAGGCATCCATGCCAGGACTGCTTAAAGGGCTTGTCATCGCTGTCATCGGCGCCGGACTGCTGGCGCTGACGACGCCCCATGCCGAGGCGGGAAAGAAATACCATTACGGCTCCAACAGCGGAAATTTCGGCGCCGGCCTGGTGACCGGTCTGATTATCGGCGGGATCGTCGCCAGCGGCCCGCGCCACGGCCGCTACCACTGCTACAACGCCTATTGCAACAGCCGTTACTACAAGAAGCGCTACTATTATCCGAAACCCTATTACGGACCGCGCTATTACGGCCGCACCTATGGGCGGACCCCCTATTACCGCCCGGCCCCGCGCTACCGCGCCTACGGTTCGCGTGCCCATGTGAACTATTGCTTCCGCAAATACCGGTCCTACCGGGTCTCGGACAACACGTTCCAGCCCTATCACGGCCCGCGCAGGCAGTGCCGCTCGCCATACTGAAAAAGGCGCTGAAGGCAATGCGGGCGCGGCCGCAATACCGCTCCCGCATGTCTGCCGATTAGTCCGGGTCTCCGATACAACTCGATCAAAACCCAGGATCAGCCGCGATCAAGGGTCCGGTTGAGCATGAAGGCGGCCATCGCCGTGGCAAGGACCGGCGCCAGAACCAGTCGAGGCTCGGAAAACAGGAACATGCGATACTCATGGACCATCGCGCCCCATTCGGGCCGCCCCGTGTCCGCCGAGAGCCCGAGGAACCCCAGGGAAGCCACCAGAATGACCGCGCGGCCGGCATCGGCGCCCGCCAGCGCACCGATCGTCGGCCACGCATTGGGCAGCATGTGCCGGCGCACGGCCCCCGTGACCGATGATCCGAGCGCCAGGGTGGCAAGCCAGTATTGTTCGCCCCTCAAGCGTTCAAGCAATGCCGATATGCTGAGCGCATAGGGTGCCCAGGTGCTCACAACCAGTGCTGCCGAGATCGCCATGAGGCCAGCGCCGAAAAGCGCCGCGAGGAGCAGAGCCATAATGAGGGTCGGCAGCGCGAGCGCCGTCTCGGCCAACCAGCGCATGAACCTGGAAAGCGCCGGCGGGCCGAATCCTATTGCCATACCTGCCGCCAGTCCGAGACCGATACTTGAGGCGATGACAATCGCGATGGCCGAAAGAGACGGCTGCGCCCCGGCAAGGATACGCGAGGCGACATCACGGCCCAGATGATCCGTTCCAAGCCAGTGTGTCAACGAGGGCGCGGAGAGGACATTGCTCAGATCCACGGCATGGGGATCATGCGGCTGCCAGGCCGCGCCCAGCAGCATCGCGCCGAGAAGCGACAGGGTAACCGGCAGGTAAATCTGGCGTCTTGCCTCCATCATTGCACCCTCAGCGGCAGGGCGCCATGCCGCGGGTCGAGCGTCCGCCGCAGCAGGGCGCAAAGATGCAGGCCAAGAATGATCCAAAGGGCGACAAGCGCGACATATGACTGCAAAACCGGATAGTCGCGCGATGACACGGCCTCCACAACCCGTTCGGACAATCCCGGAATCCCGAAAACGATCTCGGCAATGGCTGTTCCCCCCACGATCCACGCCAGATCGGGCGCAATGCCGGCCACGAGCACAATCGCGGCCTGGCGGCGGCCATGGCGCCACAGCGCGGTCTTGCGCGAAAGACCCTTTGCCAGGGCGGTCCGCATGAACGGCGCGGCGGCCGTTTCGGCAAACCCCGCACGCACCAGGCGCGACACGCTGCCGACGGAAAAAAACGCGACAAGCGCGATCGGCAGGATGAGCCGTTCAACGGCGCCGCCGGAGAAGGGAAGAAGCCATCGAAGCTCGGCGGCAAACAGCCAAAGGGCAACAAGCCCGACGGCAAAGGCCGGGAGCGCCTGACCGGCAACGGCCATGCTCCGGGAAAGCCCGTCGGCCAGACCTCCGGGGTGGAGCGCGGCACGAAAACCGAGCAGCGTGCCGCACAAAAGCGCGGCGATCATGCCACCGAAGCCGATCGCGGCCGACCATGCCAGGCGCGGGGCAAGTTCGTTCGAAACCTCACCGCCGGTCACAAAGGACACGCCCCAATTGAGGGTGATGAAACCCCGCAGCCAGATGAGAAACTGCTCGATCAGACTGTGTTCAAGCCCCCAGGCCCGGCGATAGGCAGCCAGCAACTCCTCACTGGCGTTGACGTTCATTCGATTGACGAAGATATCAACCGGATCGCCGGGAACGAGGCGGATCAGCATAAAGCTCACGGCAACCGCGGCCAGCCACGACACAAGGGCCATGACCACCATCCGCGCTGCCGCAAGCCAGGTCATCGGTAAGCTCCGCCCCTACTGATGCGACACCGAAAGATCCGGGCGTATCACATAGTAATCCGAACCCCAGGGCTGGTAGTCCGCCAGGCGCTCGGACAGGCCGACATGCCATTCGGGCGTGACGAGGAACGAAACGGGAGCACCGTCCGCAATCAGTTTCTGCGCCTGTCTCGCAAGATCGATCCGCTCGTCAGGGCTCGTGGCCGCGCGCAGCGCAGCGACGACATCGTCATAGGCCGCGTTGGACCAGCCTGTATAGTTGCGAGCGGCGCCGGTTTCGAAGAACAGGGAAAGAAACAGACCCGGATCGCCCGCCGGCGCGGTATGCTGCGCCCACAGGAACAGGTCGAACGCGCCGCTGGCAGCGACGTCACTCGGCGATTCTGTGACCTGTGTCGTCACAGCTATGCCCAACTCCGCCAAGGCTGCCCGGACAACGGGCTGGAAGGTGACAAGATCGGGACGCTGCGGATACGCCCACAAAACGAGCTCCAGCTTTTTTCCGTCCTTCGCGCGGACACCGTCATCGCCGACCATCCAGCCTGCTTCGTCAAGCAGACGGGCCGACGCCTCCGGGTCGTAGGCAAGCGATCCCTCGGCGGCGAAGGGGTAGGCGGCGGCGAAGGCGCCGGTCGCCGGCTTGCCCGCCCGCGCGGCGGCAACAAGATTGTCCCGGTTGACGGCAAGATCGATCGCCCGGCGGACCCGGACGTCGCTCAGTGCCGGCGTGCGCGTGTTCATCCACATCATGTACTGGTAGGCGACCGGGAAAGACGTCACGGACCGGTCTTCTCTGCCCTCGAACATCGAAACCGTTTCGACCGGCAGGTTGAAGGCAAGGTCCAGTTCGCCTGAGGCAAATGCAAGCGCCAGCGACTGGCCATCGGCGATCCGCCGGATTGTGACATCCGGCCGCTGCTCGTAACCTTCGTAGTGCGTATTCGGCACCATTTCGATGGCCGCGCCGGCCTCGAAGTTTTCCACGGCAAAGGGACCGGTGAAGATCGGCGCCCCGTCGGTCTCCAGATAGACCGGAAAGGCCCACTCGGCGAGAATGGACGGAAGGATTGCCGTCGGCTGCTCGGACGTCACCTTGAGCGTATCGGCATCCAGCGCCTCGAAGGTCAAGCGGCCCGCGGTCGCACGTGCCGATGCATTCGCCTCGCCGGTGCGGTTGAGCGCCTCCGCGACCAGCTTGGCGGTCACCGGCGTTCCATCGGAGAAAAACCGGCCGGGAGACAGTTCGACGGTCCATGAACCATCATCGTTCCTTGCCGCGGACGCGGCAAGGTTGGGGACGACCTCGCCATCGCGCGAAACGGTGAAAAGCTGTTCGGCAATGCCGTGGGTTACAAGCGCCCAGCCTGTCGACCCGTCCGCCGGATCCAGGCCCGTTGCGAGGAATGTCTGACCGACGGTCACGCTTTCAGCAGCCGCAGGAGCGATCGCCCCTGTCAGCGCGAGCGCAACCGCAAGGCCGGCAGCCGGCAAAGCACGGCGATCCGGATCGAGGGTTTTCAAAATCGGTTTCAACGGACCTGTCATAAGCGTCATCAATGTATTTCCTTGTTGCTGTCGGATGCTGGGAAAATGGTGAAATCGGGGTCGATCGGGTCGCCATCGAGATGCAGCGGCGGAACGCGGCCGAGAATGCCGGCGCGCAGGGCTTCAGGACGCTCGGCGCGTTCCACGAGCCCATCGGGCGCGGTGGCGTATTGTCCGGCAAGTTCGAGGATCGCCTCGGCATTGCCGTGCGGGTCGAGGTCGCCGAAAACGAGCGTGTATCTGGAAGGCCCGGACAGCGCGATCACACAGGCACGCTTGCACTGGCTCATGCAACGCACACCGCGAAGCGACATGCCGAGCCGCGCGGCGGCGCTGCCGGAAAATCGTGAATGGATTGCCTTGGCCAGGAGATAGCCGGGCCGCTGATTATCCGGGCCGGCGAACCCCGCTTGCCGGCAGCGGGTGCATACCGACAAAATCGCGCATTTCTTGTTTTGCAAAGACCATCATCCCCCGAGGACGCGGCGGGTGGCAACGGGAGAGATGAAGGCCGGCCCTGAAACGACCGGCAAATGTCAGCGAGATATTCGATGTCATCACTGCGACCTCCCCGGGGGCACCCCGCCCGAGTTTAAGTTGAGCGATGGCAGGTCTCCTGACTTACGGGTCTTTGCCAGTCAGCACCTTCCCGGGACGCAGGCCAAAGGCCATACCCAGTGGTTTTCGCTGACAAGCTCTCCGCTTACAGTTGCGGGGGCAGTCACGGATTTGGCACCTGATGGTTACACCGCACCGTGTTCCCTTTTCATCCGGCTAGCCGTAAGGCGTCGCCGGAACCATCTGGCCGGCAGTCTTATCGTGTTCAGGCTGGCTGTCAATATCGCTTGAGGCGCAGAATGAGGCTGATCCATCATTCACCCGGCCTTGCCGCTGCCGCAATGGCAGCGGCGGGTCCCCACCCGGGTATCGTCGATCAGAAATGATAGGCAATACCGGCACGGACATTGTGGATATCGGTCGTGATGCCGGCCGGCGCTCCCACATCCTGGAACGTGTCGTTGAAATTCATGTAGAGATATTCGGCGCGCGCGCTGATCTTTTCCGTCACCATATATTCAAGCCCGCCGCCGATCGTCCAACCGGTCTCAAGGCCCGGATTGCCGGGGCCCGCGAATGACGCCTCGAAATCCATCAGCGCCAGGCCGCCCGTGGCATAGACGTGGAAACGGTTCATGGCATAGCCGAGCCGACCGCGAATACTTCCGAAGCTCGACAATTCCCAGTTAAACCCGCTGAAACTGCCAAAGGCCGCATTGTAATCGCCCTCGACACCGACAACGATATTGTTGCTGAACAGGTGGTTGTAACCCGCATAGCCGCCGAGCGAGGCGCCCGAGCCATTGCCCCCGACGGTATCGACGGTCTCGTGGTGGTATCCCAGGAGAACACCCGCATAAAACCCGTCCCAATAGGTCGGAGCAGGCAAGGCCGCGGGCGCCGCCACCGGCGCCGGCTCCACCACGGCATCGGCCGCGCCGGCCATTCCGGCCGCCAGGGCCGCAGGCACTGCCATCGATAAAACACGCAAAATTCTGGTCATCGCAATGTATCCTCGTTGGTTGCGTTGACCCCATATGGATGTATTACCAGCCCGCCTTCAAATCACATTCAGAATAAAAGACCCAACACTTTGTGTTGATTACAATATTGCAACAGTTCTTTTCAAATAATAATGAACATGTTTATTTTATATAACTCAAGATATATTTCATTCATTAAAAAACAGGGCGCGAGGCGCCCTGCTCAACCTCGATTGCATCGTTTAACGGAACGATACCGGCGATCCGGATCAGTTGCGTTCCTTGTCGACAAGCGCGTTGGACTTGATCCATGGCATCATGCCGCGCAGCTTCTCGCCGACTTCCTCGATCTGGTGGGCATCGTTGTTGCGCCGAATACCCTTGAAGCGCGCCGCGCCGGCCCGGTATTCCTGCATCCACTCGGAGGTGAACTTGCCGGTCTGGATATCGTTCAGGACACGTTTCATTTCGGCCTTGGTTTCATCGGTAATGATGCGCGGGCCGGAGACATATTCGCCCCACTCCGCCGTGTTCGAGATCGAGTAGTTCATGTTGGCGATGCCGCCCTCATAGATCAGATCGACAATCAGCTTGACCTCGTGAAGGCACTCGAAATAGGCCATCTCCGGGGCGTATCCGGCCTCGACAAGCGTCTCGAAACCGGCACGGATCAGTTCGACCAGACCGCCGCACAACACCACCTGCTCGCCGAAAAGGTCGGTCTCGCATTCTTCCTTGAAGTTGGTCTCGATAATGCCGGAGCGTCCGCCACCGACGCCGCAGGCATAGGAAAGTCCGAGATCGTGGGCATTGCCCGACGCGTCCTGATGAACGGCGATGAGGCACGGCACGCCGCCGCCTTTCTGGTATTCGCCGCGCACCGTGTGACCCGGTCCCTTCGGGGCGACCATCAGCACGTCGACCGTGTCTTTCGGTTCGATCAGGCCGAAATGCACATTCAGCCCGTGAGCGAAGGCAATCGCGGCGCCATCGCGAATATTGCCGGCAATATGGTCGCGATAGATGTCGGCCTGCAATTCGTCGGGCGTGGCCATCATCATCAGGTCGGCCCAGGCGGCGGCATCCGCCACCGATTTGACCTCAAATCCGTCCGCCTCGGCCTTTTTTACCGTCGCCGATCCTTCACGCAGGGCGATAACGATGTTCGGAGCGCCTGAATCCTTCAGGTTCAGCGCATGCGCCCGCCCCTGGCTGCCGTAGCCGATAATGGCGACTTTCTTCGATTTGATCAGATTGAGATCGGCATCGCGATCATAATAAACACGCATGGGTCTTCCTTTCCTTCATGTCTTGAATTGGTCATGTGTCTGTCCGGACCGTCCCGGGCTTCGATCCGGTCGCTTCGGCGGTTCCGTAAAGTGAGAAAAACTGCTCGACGGCCTTTTTCGCCTGTCCCTCCAGCATCCCGTTCCCGGAAGCAGGCGGATCGCCCAGCAGGCGGCGGACATGCAAATCGCGGATAATAAGACCATACAATGTGCCGAATGCCTCCTCGCCGTCGTCATAGGCGATCAGGCCCTGGGTCCGCCCGGCTTCGAGCAAAGCCCCGGCACGCAGCCCGATCATCCGGCGCCCGCGCTCCAGCACCAGCCGACCCAGATGCGCATCCTCGCGGCTGGCCTGGCCGATCGCCAACCGGTTGAGCGCCAGGGACACGTCTCCCGAAAGCACGTTCAGCAAATCCAGAGCGAAACGCTCGAGCGACCCGCGAAAGGCCTCGACATTTTCCGGCAAGGTCGCCGCCTCGGGCAGCCGCACCTTGCCGGCCTGATATTCGATGATGGCGGCAAGCAGACCGTCCCGGTCGCCGAACCATTTGTAAAGGCTTTCCTTGGAACAGTTCGCGGCCCGGGCGATGCGCGCCGTCGTCAGTGCCCCGCCCCCGCCCTCGACAAGCAGATTGAGGGCCGCGTCCAGCACGGCGTTCTGGCGCGGCGTAAACGCGTCCATCCGTTGCGGTACGGGACTGATCTGCACTGCCATTTCCAATGATCCAATGCGTACCGTACGGTACGGTTCGATCTTTCTAGGCCAAGTCATGTCAGCGGTCAAGCCGCTTTTGTGTGCGTTGTTATGAAAGTCGGCTATTGACCATTGCCCAACCTCTCCCTTCACGGCAGGATGTTGCGCTGACGCAAATCGGAACGCGCCGCATCCGGGCTGAATGTCTTATCGGGAGGAGAATGTGACGAAATCCTACACCCTTTACAACCGGCTGGGTTCCGGCGGCTTTGCCATTGAAGCGGTCCTGGCCCTCGCCGATGTGCCCCACCAACTGGCTTTGCTCGATTCCGAGCCGTCCTCGGACCTTTCGGATGACTTTCGTCAAACAAATCCGTGGCGGCAGGTCCCGGTTCTCGTAACACCCGACGGCCGCACCATCACCGAAACGGCGGCCATCCTGTTTTTCCTTGCCGAAGAGCACGAAACCCTGCGGGCCGGACCGGACCTCTTTATCGACGACAACGCCGCCTTCTACCGGTGGACCGTCTTCATGGTCGTCAACGTTTACGAGGGCCTGTTGCGTGTGGTTTATCCGGACCGTTTCGCAGTGAGCAAAACCGAACCTGCGGATGAAGTGAGGAAAGCGGTTCGAAGGGCCGCTTTGGCCAGGGTTCACGAGGCCTTCGGGCTGATAGAAAACCTCCTGGAAAACCAGCAGGGCCTCTGCGGCGATCGGCTGTCCCCGGCGGATATCGTCTGCGCCATGCTCTATGCCTGGTACGGCCCAAATCCGCAGATGCCGAACTGCGACGCCCTGACGAAATCCGTCGCGCAACACCCGGTGATCGCGCCCATCTGGCGCAACAATTTCGGCCATCGCCTGAAATATGACTGGGTCGCCGCAGATGAGTAATAATGTGACGCAGGCCTGTCGATCCGGGTTTTAAACGTCGTGACCGCAGGCCCGCAAAAAACGCCGCACCGTCTCGCTCATGCCGTATTGCAGCGCGTCAGCGGTCAGGCCGTGGCCGATCGACACCTCAAGGAGCATCGGAATGTTCTTCTTCAATGCGGGCAGATTGGCCACCGTCAGATCGTGGCCGGCATTGATGCCGAGCCCGAGATCACCCGCAATCGCTGCACTTTGTGCAAGCTGTTCCAGCGCCAGCCTTTCCCCCTTGGGGTCATCAAAACTCGCGCCGTAAGGTCCGGTAAAGAACTCCACCCGGTCGGCTCCGGTTTCGGCAGCCGCGGCAAGCGACTCCGGATCCGCATCGCCGTCGGCGAACAGGGAAACCCGGATGCCCTGTTTCTTCAACCGCAGCACGACCGGCTTCAGAAGATCGAGATCGCGTCGGAAATCCCAACCGTGATCGGATGTCGCCTGTGAGGGATCGTCAGGCACAAGTGTCGCCTGATCGGGCTGATTGACTTCCACAAGCTGGAGGAAATCCTCGCTCGGATATCCCTCAATGTTGAATTCGGCCTGCGGAAAATCGTCATCGATCAGCGCCCTGATCCCTGGCAGGTCGGAAAACCTTATATGTCTCTGATCCGGCCGCGGGTGAACCGTCAGCCCGTGAGCGCCCGCTTCAAGCGCCTGAGCGCCAAGACCGGTCGGGCTCGGCCACGGCAGATCGCGCCTGTTGCGCAGCATCGCAATGGCGTTGAGATTGACGGACAGCCTGGTGGCGACGGTTTCGGTCATAATTCTTTGCTTTCAACGGGTTCGCCCGGTTTCGGCAATACCTAACCTGCAACCTCGCAATAATCACGAACCAATTTAAGCAGTTGAAACCAAACCAATGGGTCTTGCGATTGCATGGGTTGCATCGCATGTCTAGCGAGTTGTGATTAGATTGACGCATTTGATGGCGGAAAATCGGTCCACTCGGCAAGGCGCGTTAACGCACGATGGTCAGTTGTTCGGCCGCCCGGGTGATTGCCGTATAGAGCCAGCGCTCGCGCGAATCGCGAAAGGCGAAACTTTCGTCGAAGAGCACGATATTGTCCCATTGTGACCCCTGCGCCTTGTGAACGGTCAGCGCATAGCCGTAGTCAAAATCGTCATAGCGCCTCTTGGTCTGCCACGGCACCTCCGTATCCGGGTCCTCGAACGCGGCCTTGAGCAGTTTGATCTTCGCCGAGCCGCGGTTCATATCGTCGTCTTCCGGCTTGACGAGCAGGTTGATGCCCGGCTTCACCGTCTCGCGCGACGACGTCATGACCTGCCACAAGGATCCGTTCAACAGGCCCTTCGCCGGATCGTTGCGCAGGCACACCAGTTTGTCGCCCGCCTGCGGGTATCTGGCATCGAACCCCTTGAGTTCCCTCAGACGCTGATTGTAGCGCCGGCGCGTCCTGTTAATGCCGAGGAGCACCTGATCGGCTTCCAGAACGAGATCCGTCATCACATCGGATTTGGTGACTACGCGCGCCGTGCCCCAGTCGCCATAGCCGATGTCGATCCCCTCACGCACCCGCATTGCAATATCGACAATCGGGTTGTCGCGCGCCTGCCGGTGAATCTCGGTCAGGAGATAATCGGGCTCATGTTCGGTAAAGAAACCGCCGCCGGAGACGGGCGGCAACTGGCCCGGATCGCCGAGAACCAGGATCGGCGTTCCAAAACTCAGCAGATCCTGCCCGAGTTCCTCGTCCACCATGGAGCACTCGTCGACAATGACCAGCGAAGCCTGCGCCACGGGGCTTTGCCGGTTCAAGGAGAACATCGGCGCCATCGAGGTCTTGCCCGTCTCCTCATCCTCGACGGCTTCCTCGCCGCGCGGACGGTAGATCAGCGAATGGATGGTCTTGGCGTTGCTCGCCCCCTTGCTGCGCAGAACCTGCGCCGCCTTTCCGGTAAAGGCCGCAAACTGCACATCGCCGTCGACCCCCTCGGCGAAATGGCGCGCAAGCGTCGTCTTGCCGGTGCCGGCATAGCCGAAGAGCCGGAACAACGGGGTGTCGCCCTGCCGGAGCCAGTCGGAAACCGCCTTCAGCGCCTCGTCCTGTTGATTGGAAAACTGCATACCGACAACTGGCAGGATTCGCTGTCTCAGGGCAAGCGGGAATTATGCGCTAGGGCGCGCGGTCGTACCACACCATCTGCTGCGAAACCGCTATCAGCTCGCCGCCGGGCGCATGCATCCGCGTGTGCTGATCGTAGAAGCCGCCAGCCGAGCGTTCACACCGCGCATCGAGGAGAATGGAATCATTGCCGATGGACGCAAACTCCGCCGCCGTTGAATGAAAATACACGGTCATCGAGACGGTCGAGATATTCGACGGGCGTCCGGTTGCCAGAAACAGTCTCGGGAACGGGCTGTCGGCAATGGCGGTGACCGATAGATAATCGAGCGGCCGTCCGTCCGCATCGCGTGTCCACACCAGCGAGTGCGCATCCGATGTCACATCGCCCATTTTTCCCTTGATCGGGCGCGTCTCGTAGAGTTTTGCCCAGTTGATCGGCAGCATGCGTGCATTGAAGGTCTCGACCGCTTCAGCCGGCGGAACCTGCGGCATGCGCGGCTCGGAAAACACCAGCGTGTCGCGGTGCGGAGCCAGGGTAACCACCGCCCGCGCGCACGGCGTGCCGTCGGGCATGTCCAGGACGACGCGCCAGAAGGCGGCCGTTCGTCCCGCCCGATCGCAATATCGCCGCAGGACCAAAGCCCCCTCCTGCGGGGCTTTCATGAAGTCGACGGTCAGTGCAATCGGTTCGAAACGCGCATCCTCCAGACCGCTGAGCACGGCCTTGACCATCAGCGCCGCGATCCAGCCGCCATAGGGACCTTTCATGTTCCAGTAGCGCTCGTCCGTTTGACTGCGGAACTCATCATTGCCCAGCGCCTCCAGGCGAAGGCTGTCATCAAGTATGTAGGTCATATCGGCTTCCGGTTGCCGCGCAGATCTTCGTCACCTGCAGGTTCACCGCCTCTGCGGGTCGTTTTCGAGAAGAACGGGTTTTCCATGCGGGGTCGCATGGGCCGCCCGGGTCCACGCCCTGCTGAGATCGTCGATCCGGCCTTTGTCGGCAACGCTCTTTTGCGCGATCAGATGTTCAAGTGCACGCATCCAGCAGATATAATAGTCGCTTCCGTCGGCCGCGACGCCCGGCCGCTTGAGTTCGGCAGACAGCGCATCCGCCCATTCCGCCCAGGTAAACAGCCCGCGCTCGTTAAGACCGACGGCCAGGGCGAAGGCCTGTGCCTGCCAGGGCTCGGCAAAGGGAGACGGATCGGCGATGTCCCTTGGAAGGGCCCGGCTCGCGCCGGCATCGTCACGCCCGCTCAAGGTAACTCTCCCACGCATCGATGGAGACGGTCAGGTTCGGATCGCCGTCCTCGCCCCAAAGCTCGGCGCCGGTCAGCACGATGCGATAGAGCCATTGCGGGTTCTCGCCTCGGCCATGGGCATTATCGTCAGGAAAAACATAGGCGCCGGCGACCTCCTCGATGACACCGACCTTGCCCTTGGCGTAGGACGGGATCCGCGTATGGCCCCGCGGATGCGCATTGCGCACCGTGACACGATCGCCGACATCAAAGCGCGCAGGCTCCTTGATCTCCCGGTCGCAGGGACCTCCCCGCGCAAGTGTCCCGGGAACGTCATCGGCCTTCAGCACAGGTCGATCGGTGTCCGACGGGCCGACCGCATGCCCCGAAGCGAGTTCGTCCGCCGTCACGCAACCATGGCGGACCAGCAATGTCTCGAGCGCCTTTGTCCAGATCTCGTAGTAGCTCGACGCATAATAATCCGCCGGATGCAGGCATTCCCGGGCGTGTCGGCTCTCATCGATGTTCCAAAGCCCCAGCGCACCGCAGCAGAGTGTCGCACCGAGCGCGCGCTTTTCCCAATCCGCGTGAAAAACCGGCTCATCCGCTTCCGGCGCGACCGGGCCGAACCCCATCCGGCCGCCAAGATCGTGCGGTCCGTTCATGGCGCGGCTCCCGCAAGGCCGGTGCCGATCATCGAATCACGCGAAACCAGCGCCGCGAGAGCGTCCTCATCCAGATCCTGCGTGCCTTCCGGTCGCATCGGTACGACCAGATAGCGCAGTTCGGCCGTCGAGTCCCATACCCTGATATCGACGTCTTTACCGAGCGTTACGCCAAATTCCTCCAGCACCCCTCTAGGATCGATAACGGCGCGCGACCGGTAAGGCGGCGACTTGTACCAGACAGGCGGCAAGCCGAGCACGCTCCACGGATAACAGGAGCACAGGGTACAGACGACAAGATTATGCGTTTGCGGCGTGTTGAAGACCGCGCGCATATGTTCGCCCTGCCGGCCGGTAAAACCGAGCGATGCAATCGCCGCCGTCGCATCGTGGCGCAGCCATTGCGCGAAACCCTCGTCGGCCCAGGCCTTCGCGACCACGCGCGCGCCGTTTTGCGGCCCCACCTTGTTTTGATAGGTATCGACGATGGCATCAATGGCCGCCGGGTCAATCAGGCCCTTTTCCGTCAAAATGGTCTCAAGAGCCTTCACCCGCGCCGTCATCGGATCGAGGTGATTGTCATGATCATGGGAATTGGTCATGGTTGAACTTTATCGCATACGACGATCAAGTAAATCACCGGCGGAAAAATTTGTCCCGTTCGCCGCTTACAGCATCATGGGGATCAGCGTGGCCACCAGAAGCACGGCCATGATCGTGTTGAACCATTTCAGCCGCACCGGATCGGACAGAAAACGCCGCAGCACGGTGCCGAAACCCGCCCACACAGAAACGCTCGGAAAATTCACCAGAACGAAGGCAAGGGCCACGAGAACCACCGAAAGGTCGGGGCGGGCCGGATCGGTGAACAGGACCATTGCCGTCAGGCCCATCATCCATGCCTTCGGATTGACCCACTGAAATGCAGCAGCCTGAAAAAAGCTGATCGGCCGCACAGCCGTCTGATCCTGGCCAAGCGACCGGCTTCCGGCAATTTTCCATGCCAGATACAGAAGATAGGCGCCGCCGGCCAGCTTCAGTCCGAACGTCAGGGCCAGCCAGCTTTTGAGCAGCGCGCCAAGCCCGAAACCCACGCCCAGAAGAAGCGAACAGAACCCGGCGGCAATTCCACACATATGCGGGACCGTGCGCACGAAACCGAAATTGACGCCCGAGGCAAGAAGCATGAAATTGTTCGGCCCCGGCGTCACCGAACTGACGAAGGCAAAGGCGATCAGGGCGAGAAAAGTGTCGATCGTCATGACGCTCCTCCAAACAAGGTCAGCAATCCTGACCTAATTCAGGGCGATTGGCAACGGCCGGCATGCATGGCTTGCATTCGCTGCAGGCATGGCTTCACATCCGGCGTTACATGCCCTCCGGCCCGCGGTTAAGGGCCGCGACACCCGTCCTGCACACCTCGATCAGGCCGAGCGGGCGCATGATCGAGATGAATTGTTCAATCTTCGAGACGCGCCCGGTGATTTCGAAAATGAAGTGTTCCGTGTTGGCATCGATAACCTGGGCACGAAAGGCATCGGCAAGACGCAGGGCCTCGACGCGGTGATCGCCCTCGCCCTGCACCTTGATCAGCGCCAACTCCCGCTCAAGCGGCTTTTCATATCCCTTCTCGCGTGCATGGATCGAAAGGTCGACGACGCGGTGGACGGGAACGATCCGCTCGAGCTGGTGCTTGATCTGTTCGAGCACATGCGGCGTGCCCCGCGTGACGATCGTAATGCGCGACAGATGCACCTCATGCTCCGTCTCCGAGACGGTGAGGCTCTCGATATTGTAGCCCCGTCCGGAAAACAGCCCGATCACCCGCGCCAGGACACCCGGCTCGTTGTCGACCAGCACCGACAGCGTGCGCGTTTCAAGCTGCTCGGTCTCCTTGGCAATGAAATAGGCAGAACCGGTCGGTTTGTGTTGTGCATTCATGAGGTCTTTTCCCCGGTTGTCTGGAATTGGTTCTTCGGATGCATGCGGGCGACCGCGACGCCCGAAAGAATGATAACAAGTGCGGCAATAGCACTGAAAGACAGGCGCTCGTCCAGGATGGCCGCGCCCCACAGAACCCCGGCGACAGGCACGAGCAGGTTGATCTGTCCGAAAAAGGACGCGCCCTGGCGGGCGATGATCCTGAACATGATCAGAGAAGCGACGGCCGTCGGGAATACCCCCATGAGCACGATACTGATCCACGCCTGTGCCGACGGGTTCCGCGCCGGCCAGGTTTCGAAAACCACGGCCGCGACGACTAGCATGATGAACGACCAGGCGATGTTGACGGCGAACATCGGACGCGCCTTCAAATACAGCAGCCTCTTCGTTATCAGCGCATTGATCGCATAGGAAACACCGGCACCCATAATCGCCAGTTGACGCCAGACCTGCCGATCCGAACCGCCGAGAATGTCGGGCCAGAAAAGCACGACAAGACCGGCAAGCCCGATGAAGACGCCGAGCAGCTTCACAAGGCTCATCTTCTCGTCTTCGGTGAAGATATGCACGAGGACGATCGTCATCAGCGGCATCAGGCCCATGAGGATGGCGGCAAGGCCTGCCGTCACCTCTTCAAGGCCCCACGTAATCAGCACAAACGGCAGTGCCAGGCCGAAAAAGGCGGAGACAAAGATCGTCACGTGGTCCGCCCGGCTTGCTCTCAAGGCCTGGCCGGCCTGCAGCGCCACCGCGGCCATGATGACGAAGCCAATGCCCTGGCGCATCGCCGTCAGGGTAAATGGCGGCAATTCGGCAACGGCCACCCGGGTCAGCATGAAACTGCCGCCCCATATGGCGGCCAGCACGCACAGCATGCCGTAATCGGGCCAGCCCGGGTGATTGCGGTCGGTCATCGGTCTGTCCGCCTGCCGGCCTAAACCAGCGCCTTGCCCTTCTTGTCGATTGCTGACGCAACGGCCTCTTCGGTGGCCTCGTCGGGAAGCAGCATCTCGTTATGCGCCTTGCCGGACGGGATCATCGGGAAACAGTTGGCGAGGTTGGCGACACGGCAATCGAAGATCACCGGCTTGTCGACCGAGATCATCTCAGCGATCGCATCGTCAAGCTCATCGGGCTTTTCGGTCCGCAAACCGACGCAGCCATAGGCCTCGGCCAGCTTGACGAAATCCGGCATAGCCTCGGTGTATGAATGCGACAGCCGGTTGCCGTGCAGCAATTGCTGCCACTGGCGCACCATGCCCATATACTGGTTGTTGAGAATGAAGATCTTGATCGGCGCCTCATACTGGACCGCGGTCGACATCTCCTGGATGGTCATCTGAACCGATGCATCGCCGGCGATGTCGATGACAAGCGCATCCGGATGGGCGATCTGCACCCCGAGCGCCGCCGGCAGGCCATAGCCCATCGTGCCGAGGCCGCCGGATGTCATCCAGCGATTGGGTTCCTCGAAACCATAGAACTGAGCGGCCCACATCTGATGCTGGCCCACCTCGGTCGTGATGTAGGTGTCCCGGTCCTTGGTCAGTTCGTAGAGCCGCTGCATGGCATATTGCGGCATGATGACGTCCTTGTTTGGCGTATAGGCAAGCGAGTCGCGCGCCCGCCATCGATCGATCTGCTGCCACCATCCCGCAAGGGCCTTGCTGTCGGCCTTCTTCGACGATGCCCGCCACAGGCGCACCATATCTTCCAGCACATGGCCGCAATCGCCGAGGATCGGCACATCGACGTGAACATTCTTGTTGATCGACGACGGATCGATATCCACGTGGATTTTCTTGGAATTCGGCGAAAACGCATCCAGCCGTCCGGTAATGCGGTCATCGAAGCGGGCGCCGATGCAAATCATGACGTCGCAATCATGCATCGCCATATTGGCCTCATAGGTCCCGTGCATGCCGAGCATGCCGAGCCAGTTCTTTCCCGACGCCGGATAGGCCCCGAGGCCCATCAGCGTCGAGGTGATCGGAAAATCCGTGAGTTGTACGAGTTCGCGCAGCAGATGGCTCGCCTCGGTGCCGGCGTTGATCACGCCGCCGCCGGTATAGATGATCGGCTTCTTCGCCTCGCCCATCAGCGCGATGGCGTCACGGATCGCGTCGAGATCGCCCTGAACCTTCGGCTGATAGCTGTTCTGCTCGGTCACCGGAGAAGGCGCGACATAGGTGCCGGTCGCAAACTGGACATCTTTCGGGATGTCGACAACCACCGGCCCGGGACGCCCGGACTGGGCAATCCGAAATGCCTCGTGGAGCACGTGCGGCAGATCCTTGACGTCGCGAACCAGCCAGTTGTGCTTCGTGCACGGACGGGTGATGCCGACGGTATCGCATTCCTGAAACGCGTCGGATCCGATCAGGGTAGTCGGCACCTGACCGCTGATGCACACCATGGGGATCGAATCCATCAGCGCGTCCTGAAGGGCGGTCACGATATTGGTCGCACCGGGTCCGGAGGTGACCAGCGCCACGCCGACCTTCCCGGTCGAGCGGGCATAACCCTCGGCGGCATGACCGGCACCCTGCTCGTGGCGCACCAGGACATGCACGACATCCTCCTGCTGGAACAGTTCGTCATAGATCGGCAACACGGCGCCACCCGGATATCCAAAGACGTCCTCGACGCCATTGTCCTTAAGCGCCTGAACGACCATTTCAGCGCCCGTCATTTCCTTACCTGTGCTCGTCATCGTCCCGTTCCGTCCAGATCCCTTGCCAATATGTCAAATTTTTCGATTGCATTGGATGTTTCTCATTAAACCCGGAGCTAACCAGGCCATAAAAAAAGGCCCCTCTCGGAGCCTCACTCAGCGCATGGGTGGCTGCCGCCGGATGGTTACACCACCCTGCCCATGCGCTTCCTCACCACAATTAGCCTGTTCATGATCATGCGCGGGACGTTAACGGCAAAGGACCAGCGCGTCAATGCCGCAGATTCCATTTGCCGGACGGGAAATGGCAGCGATTTCAGGAAGCAAAGGTGCCGCCATTGTCCGGCCTCAACAACGGGTTGTTAACAAAAGTTACCTAAACTGATCCGGTTCCCGTTCGCCGAAACGGCAAAGCCGGGCGAGCGGGAAACCTATGCACGCTTAACTGTATGAAACGGGGCAGCATGAATCAGACGACAGCAAATGAGGAAAGACGCGACGTTTCCTTTACGTCCCGCGTCCTCGGTCACGTTGTGAAGTGCAATGGTGCGCGCGCAACTGTATCCGCACGCGTTCCCTATGACGAGAACGCCATCGCCACCAGTTTGTCGGTCGGCAGGCTGATCTCGATAAAGGTGGGAATCAACCGCGTCGTCGCGCTGGTTTACAGCATACAAAGCCCCGGTGAGGTGTGGCTGGAGCGTGAGCCCAACACCATGCACTTCGAAGTCGAACTGGTCGGCGAGATCCGTGATGACGGCAGCGACGTCAGGTTCAGCGCGGGCATCTCCGACTACCCGACCCTCGGCGCTGTCGCCCACCAGATCCGGACCGGCGATCTCGATGCGATCTATGCCGTCGATGCGGAAAATCCGGTGACCATCGGTCACCTGACGCAAAACGCCGAAATCCCGTCCTGCATCTCGGCCGACGCGCTTCTCAACCGCCACTTCGCGATTGTCGGAACGACCGGCGTCGGTAAATCCACGGCGGTATCGCTTCTGGTCAACCGCATTGTCGATGTATGTCCGGACCTGCGTGTTCTCATCCTTGACCCGCACAACGAATTCGCGTCCGCGTTCAGAGCCCGCGCCCACCTGATCGAGACCGATACGCTCGACCTGCCGTTCTGGCTGTTCCGGCTCGAGGAGTTCACCGAGGTGATCTTCCGCGGTCAGCCGACGGTCGCCGAAGAAACCGACATGCTGCGCGACCTGATCGCCGAGGCGAAACGCAGTTTCCGCGGTAGTCCGGAAAGCGCTATTCTGACACGCAAGGTGGACCGCTCGTCCATCACGTCGGACACGCCCGTCCCCTATCGCATCGCCGACCTGATGGCGCTGATCGACGAGCGTATCGGCCAGTTGGACGGGCGCGACGAAAAACCCCATCTTCGCAACCTGAAACTGAGAATCGCATCCGTCATCAACGATCCGCGTTTCCATTTCATGTTCTCCACGAACACGATCAACGACAATCTCATCGAGATCATCAGCGATATTTTCCGCATTCCGGGCGACGGCAAACCGATCACCTCCTTCCAGCTTTCCGGCATCCCCTCGGAAGTCGTGAATGCGGTCGCGTCGGTGCTGTGCCGCATGGCGTTCGAGATCGCTCTGTGGAGCAACGGCCAGATGCGCATCCTGGTGCTTTGCGAGGAAGCGCACCGCTACGTTCCAGCCGACCGCAGTCTCGGCTTTTTGCCGACCCGACAGGCCGTTGCCCGTATCGCCAAGGAAGGCCGTAAATACGGCGTCAGCCTGGGGGTGATCACGCAAAGGCCCGGTGAACTGGATCCGACGATCCTGTCCCAGTGTTCGACCGTGTTCGCCATGCGTCTCGCCAATGATCGGGACCAGGAAATCATCCGCTCGGCCATCTCGAACTCATCGAGTTCGACAATCAGCTTCCTGTCCTCCATCGGCAATGGCGAAGCGATCGCGTTTGGTGAGGCTGTCGCCGTCCCCATGCGCATGTGCTTCGAGCGCGTGCCGCAGAAGGAGTTGCCGCAGACCATCAGCAGCAACATCTCGATGCGCGGCATGGGTACCAAGGACCAGTTGCCGAACATAGACAATATCGTCAAAAACATGCGTCATACCGAAACACCGCTCGGCACGGCGGGCATGCCGCCGCAAGGCGCGACCCTGCAGCCGGCATTGGACCATCTTGCCGAACTGGAAAAAGCCGTCAGCGCTCCCGCCGCACCGCTTGAAGAGCCGGCGGCACCGCCGCCGCCCTCCGAAAAATCGTCCCTCGGTTCCGTACACACCAAGGATTTGCGCAGCTCGCTGCTGGCGAAGTCGCCACATCGGGCTTCACTGCTGAAAAAGGACGACACGCCGGCCGACGATCACTGACACAGGTGTCAGGTCCGCCGCTCCCAGCTCTCGTCGAGCTGGTTGCGAAACCAGGTCAACTGCCTTTTGGCGTACTGGCGGGTGGCAATGCGTGCCCGCTCGCTCGCCTCGTCCATGGTGAGGCTTCCCGCGAGATACGCGCCGAGCTCGCGCACGCCGATCGCCTTCATGGCGGGAAGTTCGGCCGGCAGGTCCAGCGCCAGAAGCCGTTCGACCTCCGCCACGGCGCCCTGCGCGACCATGGCCTCGAACCGGCGCGAAATACGCGCATGCAGCGCCTGCCGGTCCGGCATCAACACGATTTTCCGGCTGTCGGCTTCATCGATGAGCGGCTTTCCGCCGCTCTGCTGAAATGACCTGATCGACCGCCCCGACGCGTCAAACACCTCAAGGGCCCTGACGATCCTCTGGCTGTCATTGAGATCGAGTTCGTCGGCCATGGACGGGTCCCGGCGACGCAATTGCGCATGCAGCGTCGCCGCCCCCTCCTGCTCCAGCGCCCGGCGCCATCGGGTCCTGATCGGATCCGGGATATCGGGCATATCGGCAAGTCCGCCTGAGAGCGCCCGGAAATAAAGGCCCGTACCACCGACGAAAATTTTGGTGCGCCCGGCAATCTCGGGAGCGGCCAACAGAACGTCAACATCACGATACCATTGGCCGACGGAATAGGATTGGCGCACCGGCACCGTTCCGTAGAGACCATGATCGATGCGCTCCGTATCCGCCTTGGAGGGGCGTGCCGTCAGAATGTGCAGCGTATCATAGACCTGCATGGAATCGGCATTGATCACGATCCCCCCGGTGGATTCGGCAAGCTCCATCGCCAGCGCGGACTTGCCGCTTGCTGTGGGGCCAGCTATCAGAACGGAACGCATGACGTCTCCAGGAACCCGTAATCAATGCCACTCGTTGCCACGCTTGTCACCGATCCGTCAAATCCTGTTCTGTCGCAGAGCCTGGCAGAGCTGGCAGCTCAGGCCATCGCCTCGCCGGGCCCCGAATGGCTTGCCGAGGGTGTGGCCTGCGACCTGCCGATACCGTCCGGCGCGACGGCTGACCACATCCATGCACGGCTTTCGAAGTGCCTCGACAATCAGCCAGTGGATATCGTGGTCCAGGAAAGCGCCGGGCGGAAGAAGCGGCTGCTGATCGCCGATATGGATTCCACCATGATCGCCCAGGAATGTATCGACGAACTGGCGGCCGAGGCCGGATTTTACGATCGTGTGGCGGCGGTTACGCGGCGCGCCATGAACGGCGAGATCGAGTTCGAGGCCGCTGTCCGCGAACGCGTCGCGCTGCTTGAAGGCCTGGAGCTTGGCGTTGTCGAAAAGGTCCTGCGCGAGCGCATCACGCTGACATCAGGCGGCCCGGAATTGCTTGCGACGATGAAGGCCGGCGGCGCCTATTCGGCGCTGGTCTCGGGCGGCTTTACGCTCTTCACCAGCCGCATCGCGGAAAAACTCGGCTTTGATGAACACCGCGCCAATGTTCTGCAGCATCACGATGGTGTATTTGACGGCACGGTGGCGGAGCCGGTGCTCGGCCAGCAGGCCAAGGTCGATGCGCTCAGGGAACTGACCGAACGGCTTGGAATATCGCCGAGCGACGCAATCGCGGTCGGCGACGGCGCCAACGATCTGGGAATGCTTCGCCTGGCTGGCAGCGGCGTCGCGCTCCATGCCAAGCCGCGTGTGGCGGCGGAGGCGAAGATGCGCGTCGACCACGGCGATCTGACGGCACTGCTCTACATTCAAGGATACAGGCGCGAGGCGTTCTCGCGGGCGCCGTCTTGTCCTTTACAGCCTGTCGGCTGACGGCTGGCGCCGGCGCAGACAGGGCAACGCCGGCAACCCCTGACGCCAATCAGCGCATCGGAACGGTTATGAAACGCAATTCGCCGGTCTTGTTGGCGATCATCAGAAGCGCATTGCGTCTGCCGTCATCGGTGAGCTGTTTCACCCGGTCCTTGACGTCCTGCGGCGTCTTGACCTCTTCCTGGGCGACCTCGACGATTACGTCACCGGCCTCGATGCGTTTTTCCGCGGCGGCCGATTCTTCTTCGACCGACACGATCACCACGCCCTCGACGCTTTGATCGATCTCGTATTTCTCACGTAGCGCACCGTCCAGTTCGGCCATATCCATTCCGAGGACCGTGGCGGTCTGGGGCTCGTCGCTGCCCTGATTTTGCGCGATCAGCTGTTCGCCGTCTTCAAGGCGTCCAAGCGTCACGTTGATCGTTTCTTCCCTGCCCTTGCGGATAAGCACGACCTCGACCTCTTTGCCGACCGGACTTTCGGCGACAATCCGCGGAAGGTCGCGCATGTCCTCAACGTCCTGCCCATCGAAACGAATGATGACGTCACCCGGCTCGACCGTGCCATTGTCGACCGGACCACCCTTGATAATGCCGGCGACGAGCGCACCCTTCGCCTCGGCCATGTCGAGGCTTTCCGCGATATCGTCGGTGACCGGCTGAATACGCACGCCGAGCCATCCACGGCGCGTCTCGCCGAACTCCCTGAGCTGAGCGACAACCGACTGCACCAGATCGGATGGCACGGCGAAGCCGATGCCGATCGACCCGCCGGTGGGCGATATGATCGCGGTATTCACCCCGATGACCTCGCCCACTTGGTTGAACAGCGGACCACCGGAATTGCCCCGGTTGATCGCGGCATCGGTCTGGATGAAATTGTCGTAGGGCCCGGAATTGATGTCACGGCCGCGCGCGGAGACGATCCCCGTCGTGACCGTGCCGCCCAGGCCAAACGGATTGCCGATCGCCATCACCCAGTCGCCGATGCGCAATGAGTTGGAATCACCGAAAGGAACGGCTGTCAGCGGCTGCTCCGGCTCGACCTTCAGCACCGCGATATCGGTTTTCGGGTCGGCGCCCACCACCTCGGCGGTCAGTTGTGTACCGTCGGCAAAGTTCACCTCGATATCATCCGCCTCGGCGATCACATGGTTGTTGGTGACGATGATGCCCTCGGCATCGATGACGAAGCCCGAGCCCAGCGAGTTGACACGGCGGGAGCGGGGTTGCTGCTCGCCGTCTCGCTCACCGAAGAACTCGTCGAAGAAATCCTGAAAAGGAGAGCCGTCCGGAATACGCGGACGCGGCGTGCGGCGATTGCTGCTGACACGCTGCGATGTCGAGATATTCACCACCGAAGCGAGCAGGTTTTCCGCCAGATCGGCCACCGATTCGGGCCCCTGCGCGGCTTCTGCCGGACGAACACCCACGCCTCCGGAATGGACCGCCGCCACACCCAGCGCCGTAACGACGGCGACGGTGCGGAACGGTTTGAGGAATGCGTTCAAAGCCATGGTGTTCGTTCTCCCGGTTTTATGTCGGCTGCTGCCTTGTGCGGCATAGATATGGTCAATTTCGGCCACGTCCACTCAATTCTGGCAAAATTCATGTGATGCCCGGCAAGACAGGCTCTAACCCCGGACCATCCACACGAAAAACACGCCAAGTCCGACCGCGGCCAGTCCGAAGGTCCGCATCTGCTGGTCGCTTATCAGCGGCAGTTCCTCCGCCATCCTGCGAATGAAAGAAGGGGCCAGCGCGTAGACCAGCCCCTCGATGACAAAGAACAATCCGATGGCCACAAGAAGATCACTCATGGCGCGCTCGTTTTACTGCGCACTGGTCGCGTCGCCGCCGCCTGTCGTCGTTCCGGCCGCATCCTGGAAGAAGCGGAAGAATTCGGAGTTCGGCGAAATCACCATGGTCGTGTCGGTGTTTGTCAGCGACTGCCTGTAGGCCTCCATCGAACGGTAGAAGTCGAAGAAGCCCTCATCCTTGGAAAACGCCTCGGCGAAGATGCGGTTGCGCTCGGCATCGCCCTCGCCGCGGGTAATCTCGGAGTCGCGGCGCGCTTCCGATTCAAGTTCGACGACCTGCCTGTCGGCAATGGCACGGATACGCTGGCCGGCCTCGCGGCCGCGGGCCCGGATCAGTTCCGCTTCGGCACGACGCTCGGCCTTCATCCGATCGTAGGTCTGCTGTGAGACTTCCTGCGTCAGATCCGTTCGCCGGATACGCACATCCTCGATGGTCAGGCCGAGAGATTCGGCGTCCGGCCGCAGTTGGTCGCGTACTTCGGTCATCATCGCGTTACGCGCATCCGAGAGAGCCGCCTCAAATCCACGCAGGCCATACACACGGCGCAAAGCCGAATCGAGACGCGTTCGAAGTCTCGATTCGGCCGCCACCACATCTCCGGAAACGGTTTCCCGGAAGCGCCGGGCATCCGTGATCTTGTAGACCACGAACGCATCGACCTCGTAGAACTTGCCGCCCGAGACCTGGACGCGGATATCGTCCAGATCAAAACGGATGGCGCGCTTCTGGATCATCTGGACATTGTCGGCTTCGATGAAGCTGAAGGGCAGTTTGAAATAGAGCCCCGGTTCGGTCTTGACCGAACGGATCTCACCAAAGCGCAAGACGATCGCCTGCTGGCCGGCATGAACGATAAAGAACGACGAATAAGCAAGACCGGCGAGGACCACGAGGGCGACGACGATGATGGGAAGACGGTTACCCATTAGTTTGTTCCTCCCTGGGTGTTGCTTCTGTTGAGCTCGGTGAGCGGGAGATAGGGCACGACGCCCGACCCCTGGTTCTGCTCGACAATGAACTTGTTCGACGATTTGAAGACATCTTCCATGGTCTCCAGGAACAGGCGCTTGCGTGTCACATCGGGAGCCTTGGAGTATTCATCGTAGATAGCGATGAAGCGCTGCGCCTCACCCTCGGCCTCATTGACCACACGATCCTTGTAGGCGGCGGCTTCTTCGCGGATCTGCGCGGCCTCACCACGGGCCTGACCGAGCTTCTGGTTGGAATACTGGTTCGCTTCCTCGACAAACCGGTCCTCGTCCTGCTCAGCACGCTGAACCTCGTCAAACGCATCCGCCACTTCGCGCGGCGGCGCCGCGTCCTCGATGGACACCGTATTGACCGAAATACCGGCACCGTAACTGTCCATCGTGCTTTGGATGGTCGTCTTCACGTCGTCGGCAATCGCCTGACGGTTGTCGCGGAAGATATCCTGTGCCGGACGGCGGCCGACCACCTCACGCATGGCGCTTTCGGCCACCTGCCGCAACGTGTCCTCCGGCTGCTCCACCTGGAACAGATAATCGCGCGGATCGGTGATCTGATAAAGCACCGAGAACTGGACATCGACGATGTTCTGATCGCCCGACAGCATCAGCCCCTGGGTCGCGCCCCGGGCGGAGCTGCCGCCGATATTGATCTGGCGTTCGACGATACTGACCATTTCGACGCGTTCCACGGGCCACCACAGGAAATGAAGACCAGGCTGGGAAAGCTCCTCGCGCGGCTCGCCGAAAAGCAGGACGACGCCACGTTGATCCGGTTGAACTGTATAGACGGCCTGGTAAAGCCACAAAAACACCAGGCCGGCGATAATAACGCCAATGAACAGGGGACTTCCGCCTCCGCCGCCGGGCAGCGCGTTTTTCAGTTGATCCTGACTGCGGCGGATAATTTCTTCCAAATCCGGAGGCGTGCCACCGCCGCCGCCGCCAGGGCGGCGTGGTCCGCGCGGCCCCTGACCCCAGGGACCCTGGTTATTTCCGCCACTGCCATTTTGGTTGCTCCAGGGCATGCAATCCTCATCATCTCGTCAGTGCAGTTTGCCGGCCATGAGCCTGGCGCCCACGCAAATGCATCTGATACCTGTCATTTCTCGTTCCGACGCATCGATTTGCACGGAGAGCGTGCAAGGTCAAGGCATATTCGGGCGGGCGCGAATTCGCTCCATTGGGTTTATAGGTACTCCGGCCCCGGCTTTCAACGCGGCACCGCGCTTAAGCTCACCTTGCCTTGCGGCGATAAACCACGTAGCGCGTTGCCGCCGAGTCCCGTTCGCCGGCCGGAAACGACTGCTCGGTTTCGATCCGCCAGGTCCCGGCATCAATGTCGGGAAACACCGTATCGCCTTCCGGTTCGCTGTCCACAAAGGTCACGTGCAGGATATCGGCCAGGGGCAGCGCCTGCCGGTAGATCTCGCCGCCGCCGAGAACGCAGATCTCGCTCCGCCCGTCAGCCACCGCCGTTTCGCGAGCACTTTCCAGCGCCTCGTCGAGCGACAGGAACACATCCGCATCCGGCGGCGCAAAGCCTTTGTTCCGGGTGATGACGAGGTTCCGGCGCCCCGGCAGAGCCTTGCCGACGGACTGATAGGTCTTGCGGCCCATGACCACCGGCTTGCCCATGGTGATGGCCTTGAAGCGCTTCAGATCGGTCGACAGCCGCCATGGCATCGCGCCCTGACTGCCGATCACCCCGTTGCGCGCGACGGCAACCACGATCACGACGGCAATATCGGGTGTCCGCGCAGGTCCGTTCACACCGAAACCTTTGCCGGAATGTGCGGATGCGGATCGTAGCCCTCCAGCGTGAAATCCTCATAGCGGAAGGCAAAGATGTCCTTCACCTCGGGATTGATATGCATGACCGGCAGCGACCGAACGTCGCGCTTCAACTGCAGCTCGGCCTTATCCAGATGGTCCGCATAAAGATGCGCATCGCCGAGCGTGAGGACAAAATCGCCGTATTGCAACCCGCAGACCTGTGCGATCATCATCGTCAGCAGCGAATATGATGCAATGTTGAACGGCACGCCCAAAAAGATGTCCGCCGAGCGCTGATACAACTGGCAGGACAGCCGACCGTCGGCGACATAGAATTGAAACAGGCAGTGGCACGGCGGCAGCGCCATCTCGTCGACCAGAGCCGGGTTCCACGCCGATACGATCAGGCGCCGTGATGTCGGATTTGTCTTTATGGCGTCGACGACATTGGCGATCTGGTCGATGGAACAGCCGTCCGGCGCGGGCCAGGAGCGCCATTGATAACCGTAGACCGGGCCGAGCTCGCCGTTCTCGTCGGCCCACTCGTCCCAGATGGAAACCCCGTTTTCCTTGAGCCAGGCGATGTTCGTCTCGCCTTTCAGGAACCACAGCAATTCGATGATGATCGAGCGAAGATGCAGCTTCTTGGTCGTCAGGACCGGAAACCCGTCCGACAGGTCGAAGCGCATCTGGTGGCCGAACACGGAGCGTGTGCCGGTGCCCGTGCGGTCGCTCCGGTCGACGCCCGTGTCGAGCACTCGTCTTAGAAGATCGTGATATTGCTGCATTGTCCGCTCCCGCGCCGATTCGCACGCAGCATCATAAGCTCACCGGCCAAGACAAAAAACGCCCTGGCCGCAAAAGCCGCGGCGATTGCCTGCCGTCGGGCCGAATTCCCCTCCTGTCTGCCAAAGCGTCGCACAGTTTGCGGCGTTGCGGCGAACAGCACAAGCCCTTTTCAATCCGGGCGCGAAGCCCTATATTCAAGGTGCTGTTTCGGCAGCTATGGCAATAAACGGAAGATGCAATAAACCCATCGGACCCGGGGGCAGTACCCGGCGCCTCCACCACAACCGGCTCCGCCGGCATGCGGCAACGCCGAGCCGGTTGTGGTGGGGGCGACACAGGATCGACGAGGGCGTAAAGATCAACTTTTTGCCCGGCATGGTTCCGCCGTTATCGGGCCGATTCAATAGTTGCAAACGACAACTATGCGGAAGCACGTCTCGCTGCCTAAGGCGGTGTGACAGCTTCAATTGAACTCCTGACCGGTCGCACGGTCAGGCGGGGTCCGGAGGCACCTGGCAACAGAAGCCTCCACTTTCTGTTTTATAAAGGAAATTTCAAAGACAATATTGAGCGGCTATCGCAGGATGTGTATCACGGTACGGAAAGAAAAAGGCGGAATCGGCAAGTGCAGGATCACATCAGATACGACATTCTGGCCCAGGAGGCGCTTCGTGGCGTGATCCGCAAGGTGTTGTCGGAAGTTGGCGCGACCGGAAGCCTGCCCGGTGAACATCATTTCTTCATAACGTTTTTGACCAATGCGCCGGGCGTGCGCATCTCGGCCCATCTGAAGGAAAAATATACCGAGCAGATGACAATCGTCATCCAGCATCAGTTCTGGGATCTGAAGGT
>NZ_CFHWAF010000048.1:0-24877 GCF_984452065.1 Hoeflea sp.
CACGGCCAAGGCGGAACCCGGATGCCGGGCCGTCGTTTTCGGGCTCGGCGGCATCGGCCTCAACGTCATCCAGGGATTGCGGCTCATCGGTGCCGAGATGATCGTCGGCGTGGACCTCAACAACGACAAGAAGGAATGGGGCGAGAAATTCGGCATGACCCATTTCGTCAATCCGGGCGAGGTTGAGGGCGATCTTGTGCCCTATCTTGTCGATCTGACCGGCGGTGGCGCCGATTATTCCTTCGAGTGCATCGGCAATGTCAAAGTCATGCGCGATGCGCTTGAATGCTGCCATAAGGGCTGGGGCGAGTCGATCATCATCGGCGTCGCCGGGGCGGGTCAGGAAATCTCGACACGGCCCTTCCAGCTTGTCACCGGGCGCTCCTGGCGCGGGACCGCCTTTGGCGGGGCGCGCGGCCGCACCGACGTTCCGAAGATCGTCGACTGGTACATGCAGGGACAGATCGAGATCGATCCGATGATTACCCACACGCTCAGTCTCGACGAGATCAACAGGGGTTTCGATCTCATGCATGCGGGCGAGTCCATTCGCTCCGTCGTGATCTACTGACCGGAGAATGAGCGCAACCGCGACGATTTTCGTCGATGCCGATGCCTGCCCCGTCAAGGCGGAGACCCTCAAGGTCGCCGAGCGTCACGGCATGATGGTGACGTTCGTGGCCAATGGGGGCCTGCGCCCGTCGCGCGATCCCATGGTCAAAAACGTGGTGGTCTCCGCCGGATTCGATGCGGCGGACGACTGGATCGTCGAACAGGCCGAAGCCAAGGATATTGTGATCACGGCCGATATTGTGCTGGCGGGACGCTGTGTTGAAAAAGGTTGCGTTGCGATCGCGCCGAACGGGCGGCTGTTTGACGCGAGCTCGATCGGCATGGCCACGGCGGCGCGCAACCTCAACCAGTATCTGCGGGAGGCCGGTGAGATCGACGGGCGCAACGCCCCGTTCACGCAGCGCGACCGGTCGCAGTTCCTTCAGGTTCTCGACCGCGTCGCCAGACAAGGAACCGGGGCAGGCACATCATGAAGATGTATGGCGCCGAGGTTTCCTATTTCTCCGGCAAATTGCGCTCCTATCTCGATTGGAAGGGGCTGGAATATGAGGAGGTTCCGGCAAGCCGCGATATCCATGTGCACAAGATCCTGCCGAATATCGGATGGCTGGTGATCCCGGTGATCGAAATGCCTGACGGCACATTTCTTCAGGACACGACGGAGATCATTCGAGGATACGAGGCTGATCATCCGCTGTCGCCTGCCACTCCGCCGCCCCCCAAACGTACGCTCGCTTCTTTCAGCGAAACGCCATGGAATTTCTGTCGGAAACCGGCGCGGATGAACTCTGTTCACCGCGCTTTTCAGCCCGCGTCAGGCGGGAAAACTTCCAGCTTGTTCTGGATCGATGATTTGAACCAAGGAGCCGCCGTCTTATGGAAACCGTCAGCGAAATCAAATCTTTCGGCGGCACACAGGGTGTCTACCGGCACGCGTCGGATCGTTGTGCCTGCGACATGACCTTGGCCGTGTTTGTCCCGCCGCAGGCAACAAAACGGCCCTGCCCGGTCCTGTGGTATCTCTCGGGCCTGACCTGCACCCATGCCAATGTGATGGAAAAAGGCGAATACCGCCGTCTTGCCGCGGAACTGGGGCTGATCATCGTGTGCCCGGATACGAGCCCACGCGGCGACGCCGTTGCGGATGTCGAAGACAACTGGCAGATCGGCAAGGGCGCGGGCTTCTATGTGGATGCCACCGAGGCACCCTGGAAGCGGAATTATCAGATGTATTCCTACATCGTCGAGGAACTGCCCGGCATCATTGCGCGGGCGTTTCCGGTCGATATGGGCAGACAGGGCATATTCGGTCATTCCATGGGCGGCCACGGCGCGCTGACGATTGCGCTGAAAAACCCCGGCCGCTTCAAGAGCTGTTCAGCCTTCGCGCCGATCGTCCATCCGGCAACGGCGGACTGGTCGATGAACGCCTTTCGCGCCTATCTCGGCGATGACGAGGCCGTCTGGCGCGGGCACGATGCCTGTTATCTCATCGAGGACGGGGCGGCGTTTGCCGAATTGCTGGTCGATCAGGGCGGCGCGGACGGTTTTCTGGACACAGGTCTGCGGCCCTGGCTGCTCGAAGCGGCCTGCAAGGATACCGGCATCAAGCTGACATTGCGGCTGCAGGAGGGCTACGATCACTCCTACTATTTCATTTCCACCTTCATGGACGATCATCTTCGCTGGCATGGCGAGCGGCTCTCGGCCTAGAGCGAGTTGTGATCGCCCTTTTCCCAGCACGCCTGCGTTTCGGCCATGAATGTATCGAAGCGGCCGTTGTCGATCGCATCCCGGGCGTCCTGCATCAGCTGCTGGTAGTAGGCCAGATTGTTCCAGGTCAGGAGCATGCCGCCGAGGGCCTCGTTGGAGCGGACCAGATGATGCAGATAGGCCCTGGAATAGTCGCGCGCCGCCGGGCAGGCCGACTGCTCATCCAGCGGCCGATTGTCTTCGGCATGGCGTGCGTTGCGCAGGTTGATCTTGCCGCGGCGCGTATAGGCAAGACCGTGCCGCCCCGCCCTTGTCGGCATCACGCAGTCGAACATGTCGATGCCGCGGGCAACGGATTTCAGGATATCGTCCGGCGTGCCGACGCCCATCAGGTAGCGCGGCTTGTGTTCGGGAAGCAGCGGCGCCGTGACGTCGAGCATCTCGAGCATCACGTCCTGCGGCTCACCGACGGCAAGGCCGCCGATTGCGTATCCTTTGAGATCCATGTCGTGCAGCGCGCTGGCGGAGCGCTCGCGCAGCGCCCTGATATCTCCACCCTGTACGATGCCGAACATCGCCTTGCCCGCCTGATCGCCAAAGGCCTTCTTGCAGCGTTCGGCCCAGCGCAGGGACATTTCCATCGCCCGCTCGATCTCATCGGCATCGGCCGGCAGACGCACACATTCGTCAAGCTGCATCTGGATATCGGATCCGAGCAGACCCTGTATCTCGATCGAGCGCTCCGGCGACATTTCATGGCGCGAGCCGTCGACATGCGACTGGAAGGTGACACCCTGTTCGGTAATCTTGCGCAAGCCCGCAAGCGACATGACCTGAAAGCCGCCGGAGTCCGTCAGGATCGGGTGTTCCCAGCGGCAAAAATCGTGCAGGCCGCCGAGGCGCGCTATCCGTTCCGCGCCCGGCCGCAGCATGAGGTGGTAGGTGTTGCCCAGGATGACGTCCGCCCCCAGGGCACGCACCTGATCCATATACATGGCTTTGACCGTGCCGCCGGTTCCCACCGGCATGAAGGCGGGCGTGCGGATCTCGCCGCGCGGCATGGTGATGGAGCCACGGCGCGCGCCGCCATCGGTTGCCAGAACCGAAAACCGGAACGCCGGCTCCGTCATGTTCCCTGCTCCGCCCTCATCAACAGGCTGGCATCGCCATAGGAGTAGAAACGATAGCCGCTTTCGACCGCGTGGCGATAGGCGTCCCGCATCGTGTCATATCCGGAAAAGGCGCACACCAGCATGAAGAGGGTGGAGCGCGGCAAATGAAAATTTGTCATCAGCATATCGACATAGCGGAAACGGTATCCCGGCGTGATGAAGATATCGGTGGGACCCCGCCAGGCATGAAGCCGCCCGGCTTCGTCCGCGGCGCTTTCAAGCAGTCGCATCGACGTCGTGCCGACGGACACGATCCGGTTCCCCCGTGCCTTCACCGCATTGAGCGCATCGGCCACGGCCTGCGGAATCTCGCCGATTTCGGCGTGCATCACGTGCTCATCCGTATCGTCGGCCTTGACGGGCAGAAACGTGCCGGCGCCGACATGAAGCGTCAGAAAGTGCTTTTCAATGCCGGCCTTTTCCAGTCTGGCAAAAAGTTCGTCGGTGAAGTGCAGGCCGGCGGTGGGTGCGGCGACGGCGCCGTCCTGACGGGCGTAGACGGTCTGATAGTCCTCGCGGTCCTGCGCGTCGTCAGGACGCTTCGACGCGATGTAGGGCGGCAGCGGGACGTGGCCGACCGTATAGACGGCTTCGTCCAATGCGGCGCCCGACAGATCAAACCTGAGTTCGACCTCACCCGACTCGCCCCTGCTTTCAACGGTTGCCTCGACGAACCCTGCCTGGCACGCGTTTCCGGCGCCAAACCGGACCCTGTCTCCGGCTGCGACCCTCTTTGCCGGCTTGACAAATGCCTTCCAGCGATCCACGGCGACACGCATATGCAGCGTTGCGGAAATGTTGGAGACCGCCTCGCCATCTGCCGTCTGACGCAGCCTTTGTCCTTCAAGCTGCGCCGGGATCACCCTCGTATCGTTGAGGACAAGCGCGTCACCGGGCCGCAGGCACTCCGCAAGATCACGAACCGTGCGGTCCGCGAGACCGGACCGCGGATCGACCACCAGCATTCTGGCGCTGTCGCGCGGCACGGCCGGGCGCAACGCGATGGCGCTCTCAGGAAGCTCAAAATCAAACAGGTCTACACGCATGGGATTTGCTGTTTCTCAAAAAATAGCGCCCGCTTCACATGAAGCGGACGCCTTGTTTTAATGCCGATATGGTCAGATGTCAGCTGCGACGCGCATACTGGCGATGCTGTCCGGATCGTTGACCGGCTCGCCGCGCTTGATCTGGTCGACCACATCCATGCCCTCGATCACCTGGCCCCAGACACTGTACTGCCGGTTCAGCCAGGGCGCTTCATCGAAACAGATGAAGAACTGCGAATTGGCGGAATTCGGGCTCTGCGAACGCGCCATCGAACAGGTTCCGCGCACATGGTTCGTGTTGGAGAACTCGGCCTCCAGATCGGGTTTTTCAGAACCGCCCATGCCGGTGCCGGTGGGATCGCCGGTCTGTGCCATAAAGCCATCGATGACGCGGTGGAATACGACGCCGTCGTAAAAGTTCTCACGCGTCAGTTCCTTGATGCGGTTGACATGGTTCGGCGCAAGGTCAGGCAGCAGTTCGATGACGACCTTGCCCTTGCTGGTTTCCATCACGATGGTGTTTTCCGGATCCTTGTAGTCGGCCATCTTGTTCTCCTGTGTTGTTATTCGCCGACCCGCACCTTGATCATGCGGTCGGGATCTTCGACAGCACCGTTGGCTGCCATGTTGCCGCGCTTGATATTGTCGACATGTTCCATGCCGTCAACCACGCGGCCGAATACCGTGTAGGCGCCATCCAGATTGGGGCTGCGATCGAACATGATGAAAAACTGCGAATTGGCGGAGTCCGGCTTGCTCGACCGCGCCATCCCGACGGTGCCCCGCTCATAGGGGATGGAAGAAAACTCCGCGGGCAGGTCCGGGCCGGATGCCCCGCCTGTCCCGACCCGCCGGGGGCTATAGCCGTCTTCCATATTGCCGAACTGGACGTCGCCCGTTTGTGCCATGAAGCCTTCGATCACACGATGGAAGGCAACATTGTCGTATTCACCTGCATTGGCGAGTTCACGAATGCGCGCCACATGTTCCGGCGCGACATCGGGCAAAAGCTCAATGACAACGTCGCCGTCTTTCAGCGTGATGGTCATCCTGTTCTGCGGCTCCATGTCCGCACGCGCCATGGACAATGCCCAAAACGCCAGGACCGCCGCAATGGCGAGAGGTTTGATGAATTTCATGATAACTCCAGTGGGGTTCGCTAAGACGGCGGCGCCGACCGCGCCGTTCAACTTTGTCTGTTCTTCAGCGCCGTCAGCACCGATGGCGGGACAAACGCGCTGATATCTCCACCCATGGCTGCGATCTGGCGTACCAATGTGGCGGTAATGGGCCGGTTCAAAGGACTGGCGGGAAGAAAAACCGTCTGGATTTCCGGCGCCATTTCGCGGTTCATGCCGGCCATCTGCATTTCATAGTCGAGGTCGGATCCGTCCCGCAGCCCACGCATGAGCAGGCTCGCGCCGGCTTCCCGTGCGGCATCGACAGCCAGCCTGTCAAAGGAAACGACGGTTACGCGCGTCTCATCGCCCGGCGTTACGTCGGCAACGGACGCGCGGATGAGGCCGGCCCGCTCCTCGAAACTGAACATCGGCTTCTTGGATGCCTGAATGCCGATTCCGACAACGATGGTGTCGGCGACATTGAGCGCCTGGATCAAAACATCCAGATGACCGTTTGTGATGGGGTCGAAAGACCCCGGATAAAACGCGATCGACATGGGCAACCCGGATCAGATCGGCCCGCGGGGGGCCATTGGCTTGCTTTTGTCATTTCCCGGCCTGCCGCGCAAGCAAAAGGAAGGCTTGTGCGTCCTTATGCAGTGCCTTCGGGGCCGCTTGCGCAGATGAACGGCGGCTGAACAGAGGCTTCAGGCAGGCTTCAGCGGACATTCGTTAACGTGATCAGGACAATTCGAGAGGAAACCACAATGCTTATTTTAGCTTTCATCGCTACTTTGTTCGTCACGATCAGCATTGCTGCTGCGGCCCTTCTGGCGTCCGAACTCGACGAGCGGCACACGGTCAGGAACCGCATCCGCAAGTGACCGGAACGAGGCAAACACAGTCAGAGGCGCGTTCACGAAGGCGTGTGCGCCAGGAGCCCGCAGATCACAAGGCATTTGACGCGCATTGAATGCTGAAGAACGGAACACCATATCTTCACCAAGGGCGTTAAAAAAACACCCTTCGTCATTCGGCTAATGACACCGAGGAGACAACAATGGTTACAGCGCTGACGGTACTGGCGGTCCTTATAGCCTCAATGTTCCTTGCGACCATGGGCGCGGCAATGCTTGCCATGCATCGCGAACAGGTCGAAGCAACTGAAAAAGCACGTCGCCGCATCAAGGGATAGTCTTTTTTACCCTAGAGCGAGTTGTGATCAGATTGACGCATTTGACCGCGGCGATTTTGGTCACTGACAAGGCGGGTTGCGCGCCGTGGTGTCATCCCACCACAAGCGCGAGCCAACGCGGTCAGAGGGCAAAATCGCCTGGCCCATTCATCTCTGAATTTCAACATGATCGTCCTTTCAGGGGTGGCGGCAAATCGGCCCATCGGCTGTGTTGCCCCGCTTGCCCGATGCACCACATCGCGCTGCGCGACGCGCCTTGCCGAGTGAACCGATTTTCCGCCATCAAATGCTTCAATCTGATCACAACTCGCTCTAGGGACTCTCGATGACCTCCAATCAAGTCCCCGACTGATCCGGATGGCCCCAACCATCCGGATTTCTTTATTCATTCGCCTCCGGCTCCTCGCCGCCGTTCTCGTCTTCTTCATCCTCTTCGGGCTCGCTGATGCGCTCGACTGAAACCACTTTTTCCTGCTTGGACGTGGAGAAAATGGTCACGCCCTTGGTCGCCCGGCTGGCGATGCGAATGCCCTCGACGGGCACACGGATCAATTGCCCGCCATCGGAAACGAGCATGATCTGATCATCATTCTCCACCGGGAATGTTGCAACCAGAAGACCGATCTCATCGACCTTGCTGGTATCGGTGGCCCGGATGCCCTTCCCGCCACGGCCCGAAATCCGGAAATCGTAAGACGATGACCGCTTGCCGAAACCCTTCTCGCTGACGGTCAGCACGAACTGCTCATGCTCCTGCAGCACTTTGAGCCGTTCATCCGTCAGTTCGTCCTCGCTGCCGGCAGAGGCCTCCTCGCCAACGAGTTCGACGTCGTCCGCCCTGCTGCGCTTGATATATTCGGCACGTTCGGCGGGCGTCGCCTCAATATGCGAGAGGATCGCCATGGAGATGACATGATCGCCGTCGGCGAGCGAAATGCCGCGCACACCGACGGAATTGCGCCCGGCAAAGACCCGCACATCGGTAACGGGGAAGCGGATGCACTGTCCGAACGCCGTCGTCAGCAGTACATCATCGTGTTCATCGCAGGTCTCGACGTTCAGGATCTCATCCTTCTCATCGTCGAGTTTCATCGCAATCTTGCCGTTGCGGTTGACCTGAACGAAATCGGAGAGCTTGTTGCGCCGCACCGTCCCGCGCGTCGTGGAGAACATGACATCGAGCTGGCTCCAGCTCTCCTCATCCTCCGGCAGGGGCATGATCGACGTGATGCGCTCGCCCTGCTGCAATGGCAGCATGTTGATCAGCGCCTTGCCGCGGGACTGCGGGGAGCCGACGGGAAGCCGCCAGACCTTCTCCTTGTAAACGATGCCGCGCGAGGAAAAGAACAATACGGGTGTGTGGGTGTTGGCGACGAACAGCCGGTTGACGAAATCCTCGTCGCGCGTCGCCATGCCGGACCGGCCCTTGCCGCCGCGGCGCTGCGCCCGGTATGTCGCCAGCGGAACCCGTTTGATGTAGCCGGAATGCGAAACCGTCACCACCATGTCTTCACGGGCGATGAGGTCTTCATCGTCCATGTCGGCGCCGCCCTCGGTGATTTCCGTGCGGCGCGGCGTCGCGAACTCGTCGCGGACGTCTCTGAGTTCCTGCTTGACGATTTCGAGGATACGGACCCGCGAGCCGAGGATTTCGAGATAGTCCTTGATTTCCGCGCCGATCCCGTTGAGTTCGTCCGCGATCTCGTCACGGCCGAGCGCGGTCAGGCGTGCCAGCCTCAACTCAAGGATGGCGCGTGCCTGTTCTTCCGACAGATTGTAGGTGCCGTCATCGTTGATGCGGTGACGCGGATCGTCGATCAGCACGATGAGCGGCTCGACATCCCTTGCCGGCCAGCGGCGTTCCATGAGTTGCGTGCGGGCGGTGCCCGGATCCGGCGCATTGCGGATCAGGCTGATGACCTCGTCGATATTGGCGACCGCGATGGCGAGGCCGACAAGGACATGCGCGCGGTCGCGCGCCTTGTTCAAAAGGAATTTGGTGCGCCGGCTGATGACCTCTTCGCGGAAGGTGACGAACGCCTTCAGCATGTCCATGAGGGTCATCTGCTCGGGCTTGCCGCCGTTGAGCGCGACCATGTTGCAGCCGAAGGAGGTCTGCAGCGGCGTAAAGCGGTAGAGCTGGTTGAGAACCACGTCGGCAACCGCGTCGCGTTTCAGCTCGATGACGACGCGATAGCCGTCGCGGTCGGACTCGTCACGGATGTCGGAAATGCCCTCGATACGCTTGTCGCGCACCAGTTCGGCCATTTTCTCGATCATCGAGGCCTTGTTCACCTGATAGGGGATTTCCGTGACGATCAGCGCCTCGCGGTCGCCCCTGATCTGTTCGACATCGACCCTTCCGCGCATCATGACGGAGCCGCGGCCGGTATCGTAGGCGGAGCGGATGCCCGAACGGCCAAGGATCAGGCCGCCGGTCGGGAAATCCGGCCCCGGAATGATCTGCTGCAGTTCGGCAAGCTCGATCGCCGGATTGTCGATCAACGCGAAACAGCCGTCGATCACCTCGCCGAGATTGTGAGGCGGAATGTTAGTGGCCATGCCGACCGCGATACCGCCGGCGCCGTTGACGAGCAGATTGGGAAAGCGCGCCGGAACGACCCGCGGCTCCTTCGCCGACGCATCGTAGTTCTCCTGGAAATCGACCGTGTCCTTGTCGATGTCTTCCAGAAGCTCGTGCGCCACCTTGGCAAGGCGCGATTCCGTGTAGCGCATCGCGGCGGGCGGATCGCCGTCGACGGAGCCGAAATTGCCCTGCCCGTCGATAAGCGGCACGCGCATCGAAAATTCCTGGGCCATGCGCACCATGGCGTCGTAAATCGCCTGGTCGCCATGGGGGTGGTACTTACCCATGACGTCACCGATGATGCGCGACGACTTCACATATTTGCGGTTCCAGTGGAAACCGCCCTCATGCATGGCATAGAGAATCCGCCGGTGAACGGGCTTCAGGCCGTCACGCACATCCGGCAGCGCACGGCTGACGATCACGCTCATCGCATAATCGAGATAGGAGCGCTGCATCTCCTCCATTATGGAGATCGGTTCAATGCCTGATGGATCGGAAGGCGGCGTCAGGGAGTTATCGTGTTCCGACAAAAATCAAGTCCGTCATATAGTCCAGAATCAGTTGCGCCTGTTATAGACGATCGGCCCCGCAAAAGCCAACTTGCAAGGCACTCGACGGGTACAAATTTTCACAATATTTTCAGATATTTAGTAAGCTTTCTTTTGATCGGCGGATATTAATCCGGCGCGATTCGGCCATAATCCGCCAAAGCGCGGCGGATCAAGCGGTTCGGCCATGGAAACAAGGCGGGTTTCATTGGCTTCCCGAAACAGGAATACGGCGACCAAAGACCGGTAAAATCGGCCCGCGCGTGTGGTTTTCCGGCTCCGTGAAAGACCTATTTCAGGTCGATCGCGAGTTCCTTGCCGCCCGGCCCGTGGACGCTGTCATTGCCCCTGATGGTCACGGTGGTGACGCCTTCCGGGATCGCAACCCCGGAAAGCGAACGTGTGAATGGCTGCTCGTTTTCATGCGGGTGGGCAAGGACGCGTTCGCCGTAAACCGTGCCGTCGGGCCCGACGACGTCCCAGCGATCGGCGTAGTGATCCCATCCTTCGTCATCATGCAGAAGGGTCACGGAAAACCGCCACTTGCCGTCGGACTGCTGCTGTGCATCGGCCGCAACGACGTCGACTTCGCCGGCCCAGACAGGCAAGGCGACACACACGGCACAAAAAGCACCGAAACAGCGAACCAACAGGCAATCAAATTGCATAAATCTCATGGATACAGCCCTCCTGTCCCGCCGTCATCGCATAACCAGCGAGGCGGAGGAAATCACATGCCCGCGAGGATGCAGGGATACCGGACGATCAGAACGGAATTTCGTCGTCCATGTCCCTGGAGAATCCGCCTTCCTGGGCGGGTGCCGGCTGGCCGTAATCCTGTTGGTTGTCGCCGAAGCCCCCGCCTCCGCCACCACCGCCGCCGGGACCGTCGGAGCGCCCGTCCAGCATCGTCAGTGCCGAATTGAACCCCTGGAGCACCACCTCGGTGGAATAGCGGTCCTGACCGCTCTGGTCCTGCCATTTGCGTGTCTGCAACTGGCCTTCGATATAGATTTTGGAGCCTTTGCGCAGATACTGTTCGGCGATCTTGCAAAGGCCCTCACTGAAGATGACGACCCGGTGCCATTCGGTCCGTTCGCGCCGCTCGCCCGTATTACGGTCGCGCCAGCTCTCGGAGGTCGCGACCCTGAGGTTTGCAATCGGCCGTCCGTCCTGTGTCCGGCGAATTTCCGGATCCGCGCCGAGATTGCCCACCAAAATGACCTTGTTGACGCTGCCTGCCATGTCCAAACCTCATATGTGCGGAAACAGGCCCCTGCCGCGGAACCCTGCCCTTCGATTTCCGGCGACAATAGACCATCGTAACGCTCCGTGGGTGCCATCACAAAACTATCCACAGGAGCTTTTTTGTTCACATTATGTTCTAGTTCCGTTATTGTGCCTTGTCAAATGATTCAGCTTGGGTCATGAACTTGAGGCAATGTGGCGTGCGCATCTCGACTTCGGGCAATTCGGTCCTGGTTTTACAGCCGCATTCATTCCACGGGATATGTGTCATCACGCGCAGCGCGCGGAAGACGGGCCTGATTGCGGACGGAGACCATGAGCGAACTTAAGACCATTTCGATCCGCGGCGCGCGCGAGCACAATCTGAAGAGCGTCGATCTCGATCTGCCGCGCAACACGCTGATCGTGATGACGGGTCTTTCCGGTTCGGGCAAATCCTCACTGGCGTTCGACACGATCTATGCGGAGGGTCAGCGGCGCTACGTGGAAAGCCTCTCGGCCTATGCGCGCCAGTTTCTGGAAATGATGCAGAAGCCGGATGTCGATCAGATCGACGGCCTGTCGCCGGCCATATCCATCGAGCAGAAAACCACCTCGCGCAACCCGCGCTCGACGGTCGGCACGGTGACCGAGATTTACGACTATCTGCGCCTGCTCTATGCGCGTGTCGGCATACCCTATTCGCCGGAAACGGGCCTGCCGATCGAAAGCCAGACGGTCAGCCAGATGGTTGACCGGGTCATGGCGCTGGAGGACGGGACGCGGCTTTATATTCTCGCGCCGCTGGTGCGCGGCCGCAAAGGCGAATACCGCAAGGAACTCGCGGAGTTGATGAAAAAGGGCTTCCAGCGGGTCAAGGTCGACGGCGTCTATTACGAGATCGCGGATGTCCCGCCGCTCGACAAGAAATACAAGCACGACATGGACGTGGTCGTCGATCGGGTGGTGGTGCGCGAGGATCTGGCGACACGCCTCGCCGACAGCCTGGAAACCTGTCTGACGCTGGCGGATGGCCTTGCCGTGGCGGAGCTTGCGGACAAACCGCTGCCCGATGAGGCGACCTCGGGCGGCAGCGCCAACAAATCCAAGAACGAGACCCACGAGCGGCTGGTCTTCTCGGAGAAATTTGCCTGTCCCGTCTCGGGTTTCACCATTCCCGAGATCGAGCCGAGGCTGTTCTCCTTCAACAATCCTTTCGGTGCCTGCCCGACCTGCGACGGGCTGGGCACGCAGCAGAAGATCGATCCGGCCCTCATCATTCCCGAACCGGGCAGAACATTGCGTGACGGCGCAGTGGCGCCCTGGGCCAAATCCAGTTCGCCCTATTACGGACAGACGCTGGAGGCGCTTGGCCGTCATTTCGGCTTCAAGCTCGGGGACCGGTGGAACGAGCTGCCCGAGGCCGCCCGCGACGCCATCCTGCACGGCACGAGGGACAAGATCGACTTTCACTATGATGACGGGTTGCGCTCCTACAAAACCTCGAAAAACTTCGAGGGCATCATTCCCAATCTCGAGCGGCGCTGGAAGGAAACGGATTCGTCCTGGGCGCGCGAGGAGATCGAGCGTTATATGGCAGCCGCGCCCTGCCCGACCTGCGCCGGCTACCGGCTGAAGCCGGAGGCCATGGCCGTCAAGATCGACGGCCTGCATGTCGGAAAGGTGACGGAGATGTCCATCCGCGACGCGGGCGCCTGGTTCGAGAACCTTCCCGCCCGGCTGACGGACAAACAGAACGAGATCGCCGGCCGCATCTTCAAGGAGATCAGGGACCGGCTGAAATTCCTCAACGATGTCGGCCTGGATTATCTGACGCTGTCGCGCAATTCGGGCACGCTGTCCGGCGGCGAGAGCCAGCGCATCCGCCTCGCCTCGCAGATCGGATCGGGGCTGACCGGCGTGCTTTATGTCCTGGACGAGCCGTCCATCGGCCTGCACCAGCGCGACAATGCGCGCCTGCTTGGAACGCTGAAACATCTCAGGGACATCGGCAACACGGTCATCGTCGTCGAACACGACGAAGACGCGATCCTGTCGGCCGATCACGTTATCGACATCGGACCGGCGGCCGGCATTCATGGCGGTGAGATCGTGGCCCAGGGCACACCCCAGGAGATCATGTCATCCGCCAATTCGCTGACGGGACAATATCTTTCCGGCGCACAGGAGGTTGCCGTTCCAGGCGAACGCCGCAAGATCGACAAGAAACGTCAGATCACCGTTGTCGGCGCGAGCGCCAACAATCTGAAGAACATCACCGCAAGCATACCGCTCGGCGTGTTCACGGCCGTCACCGGCGTCTCCGGCGGCGGAAAATCGACCTTCCTGATCGAGACGCTCTACAAGGCCGCGGCCCGGCGCGTGATGGGCGCCCGCGACAATCCGGCCGCGCATGAGCGTATCGACGGCCTGCAGCATATCGACAAGGTGATCGATATCGACCAGTCGCCGATCGGCAGGACGCCGCGATCGAACCCGGCCACCTATACCGGCGCCTTCACGCCGATACGCGACTGGTTCTCCGGCCTTCCCGAAGCCAAGGCGCGGGGCTATCAGCCCGGGCGTTTCTCCTTCAACGTGAAGGGCGGGCGCTGCGAGGCCTGTCAGGGCGACGGTGTCATCAAGATCGAGATGCACTTCCTGCCGGATGTCTATGTCACCTGCGATGTGTGTCACGGCAAGCGTTACAATCGCGAAACGCTCGAGGTCACGTTCAAGGGCAAGTCCATCGCCGACGTTCTGGAAATGACCGTCGAGGAAGGGTGTGAGTTCTTTTCCGCCGTACCCGCCGTGCGTGACAAGCTGACCACACTGAGGCGCGTCGGACTCGGCTACATCAAGATCGGACAGCAGGCCACCACGCTTTCAGGCGGCGAGGCGCAGCGCGTCAAGCTGGCAAAGGAATTGTCGAAACGCTCCACCGGGCGCACGCTTTATATTCTCGACGAGCCGACAACCGGTCTGCACTTCCACGATGTCGCCAAGCTGCTCGATGTGCTGCATGAAATCGTCAACCAGGGCAATTCCGTGGTGGTGATCGAACACAATCTCGAAGTCATCAAGACGGCTGATCACATTATCGACCTCGGACCCGAGGGCGGAGACGGCGGCGGCGAGATCGTTGCCACCGGCGCGCCGGAAGACATTGTGAATGAAACGCGCTCCTATACCGGGCAATTCCTGAAGGATTTGCTGGAAAGACGCCCTTCCAGGACTATCGAAGCAGCCGAATAGAATCGCACTGGAGAACCGCAATGACTGAATCCGGCACCATCAGGGCGGGTATCGGCGGATGGACGTTCGCGCCCTGGCGCGGCACCTTCTATCCGGACGGTCTGCGACAGAAGGACGAACTGAACTATGCCAGCCGCCAGCTCGCGACCATCGAGATCAACGGCACCTATTACGGAACGCAGAAACCGGCCACCTTCGCGAAATGGGCGGCAGATGTTCCGGACGGGTTTGTCTTTTCCGTCAAGGGCAACCGTTTTGTGACCAATCGGCGTGTGCTTGCCGAGGCCGCGGACTCCATGCAGCACTTCCTGGGATCGGGCATCGCGGAACTCGGCGATCATCTCGGACCGATCCTGTGGCAATTCGCGCCGACCAAGAAATTCGACCCGGATGATTTTGGCGATTTTCTGGCCATGCTGCCGTCTTCGCAGGACGGGGTGGCGCTGCGCCATGCACTGGAGGTGCGCCATGAGAGTTTCAGCACGCCTGAGTTCATCGAGCTCGCAGCGCGGCGCGGCGTCGCCATCGTCTATGCCGAGCATCACAAATATCCCGAAATAGCGGATGTGACCGCGCCGTTCGTCTACGCACGCCTGCAAAAGGGACAGGACGATATTCCCACGGCCTATGCGCCGGAAGATCTCGATCTTTGGGCCCAACGTGCCGGCAAATGGGCTGCGGGGCTTGTGCCGGATGACCTACCCTATGCTGATACAAATCGTCCCGTTGAGCAGCGGCCGCGCGACGTCTATGTATATTTCATTCACGAGGGCAAGGTCCGCGCGCCCCAGGCCGCCATGGCCATGCAGGAGCGCTGCGGCTGACGATTTCGGGGTGTTTCAATGACCGTTCTTGCACCGGAGCAGTGTGGGGGTATGGGTGATGTCCGCTCGCAGGTCGACAGGCTCGACCGCGAGCTCATGGCGCTTTTTGCCGAACGCGCACGCTATATCGACCGGGCCGCGGCAGTGAAAATGCGCGACGGCCTGCCGGCCGAGATTGAATGGAGGGTCGAGGAGGTCGCCGCCAACGCGCGACGCAATGCGCAGGATCACGATCTCGATCCTGACTTTGCCGAGCATTTGTGGCGACAGCTGATCGCGTGGTCCATCGCGCGTGAGAACAAGACACTCAAGGCGTAAGCGGCGTCAGCTATCCGCAGGCCGGTGGTGAACCGCCAGCCAGACGGTGGGCGGATCCTTCCGGGTCCACGTCACCCGGTGGCGGCAATGGGCGGGCAGGAAAATCCAGTCTCCCTCGAAAAGCTGCCGTTCGCTCGCCTCTCCCTCGATCTGAAGCTCCGCCGCGCCGGCGATGACGGCCACCCATTCATCGTCATCCTGATCGTACCAGTCGTTTTCGGCGGTCACCTGCCCCGTGGACACGATCCGCTCAATGCGAAAATCCGGACGGGAATGGAGCACATCGAAAATCTCCTCGTCCAGCACACCGTCGGGGAGTTCGGCAATCAGGCTGCCCGTCGCGGGCCTGTCCGGTTTCTTCATCACAGCTTTACCCGCCCGCTCCATCGTCGTGAAGATAATCCGTCAAGGGAGGAATGGCGTCCGGCAGATCGTCAGCGGTCAGCCCTTCCCCCGCCCTTCTGCCGGCTTCGGCGTGCAGGTAGGCAGCGGCAGCCGCGGCTTCGAACGGCGGCATTTTCTGCACCAGGAGGGCACCGACGATGCCCGCCAGACAGTCGCCCGAGCCCGCGGTCGCCAGCCAGGGCGGCGCATTGACATTGATCAAGGCCCCGCCATCGGGCGCGGCAATCACCGTGTCCGCGCCCTTGTAGAGCACAACGGCGTTGGACCTTTCTGCGGCGCTGCGCGCCCGATCGATCTTGGAAAGCTCCGGAGCCGCATGAATATCAGGGAAAAGCCGGGCAAATTCGCCCTCATGCGGCGTCAACACCATTGCCGTCGGCCTCGCCCGACAGGCAGAAAAGAGGGTGTCCTGAAAATCGCTGAACGCGGTAATGCCATCGGCATCCAGAACGCAGGCCCGGCCGGCCTCGATGATACGCAGGGCAAAGGCTCTCACCTTTTCGCCCATTCCGAAGCCAGGTCCGAGAACAAAGCCCCGCATCCGTTCGTCGGCAAGCAATTCGTCCAGATCGGGCAGGTCATCCATCCGCCGCAGCATGATCGCGGTCAGATGCGCGGCGTTGGACGCAACCGCCGACGATGGCGAGAGCACGGTTACCAGGCCCGCTCCCGATTTCAGCGCCGATTGCGCGGCGAGCCGTGCCGCCCCGGTGCGGGAGAACGAACCGCTGAACACGCACAGATGACCGCGGGTGTATTTGTGGCCGGACGTCTTCGCAAGCGGCAATTGGGCGCTCCAGATCACCGGATCGTTGCGCCAGAGCGCTTCAGCGTGCGCCTCAACGACCCGACGGGGAATTCCTATGTCGACAAGATGTATCTCGCCGCAGTGACCGGCGCCCGGCAAAAGCAGGTGTCCGGGCTTCAAGGCCGCGAAGGTGACCGTGTGTTCGGCGTTCGGCGCAACGCCCTGGACCTGTCCGGTTCTGCCCGAGATTCCGGACGGCAGATCCGCAGCCACAACCGGCAGCCCCGACTTTGCGACCTGCGATAAGGCCTGTGCGATGAGGCCCTCTACCGGACGGTCAAGGCCTGCACCGAACAGGGCGTCGATGATGACATGGTCATCGCGGCAATCCAGCGTATCCAGCGAATGGACGGCACCTTGCCAGTCGCCTCGCGCGCGCGCCGCATCGCCCTTCAACCGATCCGGTTCGACGCTGGAATAAAGCTGCACCGGCATCCCGGCCTCGGCCAGGCAGCGCGCCGCCACATAGCCGTCGCCTCCATTGTTGCCGGGTCCGCAGAGCACGATCGCGCCCGCTGCCGACGGATAACGGGCGAGCACGCATGCGGACATGGCGGAACCGGCCGCCAGCATCAGCCGATAGCCGTCAATCCCGGATCCGATGGCTGCCGCGTCGATGCGTCCCATTGTCTGCGGCGTGACGATTGGCTGTGGTGCGATCTCCGGTCGAGGCGGCATTGGCAGGTGTATCCCTCACGAGTCGTGGCTGGTGAGACCATAACAATCGGTTCGAATTGGGGAATAGTGCAAGGACATCAGGAGTGATTAAATTTTGTGCATTTGCACATTTATTAATCAAATTAGGATGTCTGTTTTTTAGGCAGATGACGTATGCCTTTGCCAAAACAGTGCTTGCGCGGACCGATTTCCACCCGATCACCAACCTCCTTCGCGAAAAAATGCCGTCACAGTTCACTCTCGCGGGAAAAAATGCCGCGGGGCTTTCAAACTGGCACGGCACATGCATTTGCGTGAGAGGGTGGATATAACTCCGCGGCGCCGGAATTACTTTCGCTTACGTGGATTTAGCAGCGAGACGTTCTGTAATGAAAAAGATCGAAGCAATCATAAAACCATTCAAGTTGGATGAGGTGAAGGAAGCCCTGCAAGAGGTCGGCCTGCAGGGAATCACCGTTACCGAGGCAAAGGGGTTCGGCAGACAAAAGGGTCACACCGAGCTCTATCGCGGCGCGGAATACGTCGTCGACTTCCTGCCGAAGGTCAAAGTCGAGGTCGTGCTGGCGGACGACACCGTCGAAGCGGCGATCGAAGCGATCCGCAACGCCGCGCAGACCGGACGCATCGGCGACGGCAAGATCTTTGTTTCGAACGTTGAAGAAGTTATCCGCATCAGGACCGGCGAAACCGGCGTCGATGCAGTCTGATCCGCACCGATCCATAGGTGCAAGACCACAAACACTCTGGAGACTAGGAAGATTAAATGACCAGTGCCTCTGATATCCTCAAGCAGATCAAAGACAACGACGTGAAATTCGTGGACCTGCGCTTTACCGATCCGCGCGGCAAGATGCAGCACGTCACGATGGATGCCAGCGTTGTCGACGAAGACATGTTTGCCGACGGTGTCATGTTCGACGGCTCGTCGATCGCCGGCTGGAAGGCGATCAACGAATCCGACATGGTCCTGATGCCCGACACCGCATCGGTCCATGCCGATCCGTTCTTCGCGCAGTCGACGCTGGCCGTCATGTGCGACATCCTCGATCCGATCTCGGGCGAGCCGTACAACCGCGACCCGCGCGGCACCGCCAAGAAGGCCGAAGCCTATCTTCAGGCATCCGGTGTCGGCGATACCGTCTATGTCGGTCCGGAAGCCGAGTTCTTTGTCTTCGATGATGTCCGGTTCTCGACCGATCCCTACAATACGGGTTTCGCACTCGACAGTTCGGAGCTGCCCTCCAACACCGACGCCGAGTACGAGGTCGGAAACCTCGGTCACCGTCCGCGCACGAAGGGCGGCTATTTCCCGGTGCCGCCGGTCGACAGCGCCCAGGACATGCGCTCCGAAATGCTGACGGTCATGGCCGAAATGGGCGTGACCGTTGAAAAGCACCACCACGAAGTGGCTGCCGCGCAGCACGAACTCGGCATCATGTTCGACACGATGACGCGCAATGCCGACAAGCTGCAGATCTACAAATATGTGGTTCACCAGGTCGCACACGCTTACGGCAAGACGGCGACGTTCATGCCGAAGCCGGTCTATGGCGACAACGGAACGGGCATGCACGTTCACCAGTCGATCTGGAAGGGCGGCAAGCCCACCTTCGCCGGTGACGAATATGCCGGCCTGTCGGAAACCTGCCTTTACTATATCGGCGGCATCATCAAACACGCCAAGGCGCTCAACGCCTTCACCAACCCGTCCACCAACTCTTACAAGCGTCTGGTTCCGGGTTACGAGGCACCGGTTCTCCTGGCCTATTCGGCTCGTAACCGCTCGGCGTCCTGCCGTATTCCGTTCGGCTCGTCGCCGAAGTCGAAGCGCGTCGAGGTGCGCTTCCCGGATCCGACGGCCAACCCGTATCTGGCCTTTGCGGCCATGCTGATGGCCGGGATGGACGGCATCAAGAACAAGCTGCATCCGGGCGATGCGATGGACAAGGACCTTTACGACCTGCCGCCGCAGGAATTGAAGGAAATCCCGACCGTTTCCGCCTCGCTGCGCGAAGCTGTCGAGAACCTCGATGCCGACCGCGAATTCCTGATGGCCGGCGGCGTCTTCTCCGAAGACCAGCTCGATGCCTATGTCGAACTGAAGATGGAAGAAGTCATCCGCTTCGAACACACGCCGCACCCGGTCGAGTTCGACATGTACTATTCCGTCTGACGAACAGCAGGTACTATTCCGTCTGACGAACAGCAGGCCATGAAATGACGAAGCCGGGCGCACGCGCCCGGCTTCTTTATCCCGCTGCCTTGAACATCCAGTTCAGTGTCTCGCGCCAGTCGACCATGCGGATCGGCGTGCCGTGGCTGCCGCTTTCAAACAACACGAAGCGGATCGGGTACACCCGGTCCGATGCATGGCGCACCCGCTCGTAAAGCGCATGCTGAGTGCGCCAGTCATAAACGTCGTCGCGGCTTCCATGCGCAAAGAGGACCGGCACTCCGGCATGATAGGCGGCGCTGCGCAGAAAGGATTCGTCGCCCGTTCCGCCGAGGATAACGATCCCCGACAGCCGGGATGATATGCCGGGATCGTTGCTGCCCTGCCAGCACAGGAGGCTGCCCATGGAACCGCAGGCAAGGATCACCGGAGCGCGCGGGGCCGTGCGCCGGATATAGGTGACCAGCGTCTTCAGATGCTCCAGGCCGACCCGGTCAAAGCTGGGGATCGTCGGCGCGTAATAGACACCGCCGTTCTTTACGGTCAGGTTCTTCAGGCGGTTGAAGTTGCCGCCGAATGTCCAGTCCTTCACGCCGAGCCGCCGGTCTCCCCCTCGCCCGTGGATGAAGATCACGGCAAACCTGGCCTTTTTTGCCGCCCCGACCTCATAGGTTTCGACAGCGGCCTGCGGCGAGCGGATTGTCAGCGCACGCTGTTGCCGCTTGGCCCGCAGCGATACGTAATTGCCGCGGACGCGCAACTCCGGCACCTGATCGCGCTTGTCGATGTCACGTTCCTTGCGATAGTCGATCTTGAGAAAGGCGCCGTTGTGCCGGCGCTCGAGCACCGGGGGATAGGCGAACAGGCGGTCCTTGTAGGGACGCAATTGAATTGATTCGCTATGTGCCGTCGCCGAAACGGCAATCGACATCACCAGAGCGAGGAAAGTACGGAAAATGATCGGCCGCATGTCAGTTTACCGTCCGCGGGCAGGAAGAATTGACAACAGTTTGATCAACCAACGGTGAATAAGCCGCACAATAGATGACAGTTGAGTATTATTCCACTAATGTAATGCCTGCCTGTTGGTGTTTGTGAACACCAAATGTCGACTGCGGGAGAGAGCGGGGTCTGACTTCAGACGCCGCCGCCGAAGGGGAAAATGCCCATAATCTCTCAGGCAAAAGGACCGTAGACGATAGGCACTCTGGAAAGTCGGGACGGCCGTCCCGCGCCGAAGGTGTAAGCGTCGCCGACAGAGTTCCGGTTGCGCGAGTCTCTCAGGCTCCAGACAGAGGGGCGCCCGCTCCGCGCGGAAGCGCGGGCATGCGCAACTATGTTTGGAACCAGGATGACAAAACAGCTACCGCTCAAAAATCTCCACATCGAAGCCGGCGCCCGATTCGGGCCGTTCGCCGGATACGAGATGCCGATCACCTACGCGCTCGGGGTCATGAAGGAACATCTTCATACGCGCGCGGCCGCGGGGCTGTTCGACATTTCGCATATGGCGCATATCGACGTGCGCGGCCCGCAGGCCGCGGATCTTGTGTCCCGCGCCTGCCCCTACAACGCGCGGGCGCAGAACACCGGCACCGGCCGCTACACGTTCATGCTCAACGACGATGCGGGAATGATCGACGACCTGATCGTAAGCCGGCTTTCACCGGAGCGATTCCTTGTTGTTGCGAATGGAGCCTGCGCCGACAAAGATCTTGCGCATCTTCAGGCGCTATCGAGCGATTTTGACGCGCGGGTCACCCACACGCCGCGCGTCTTCCTCGCATTGCAGGGTCCGCTGGCAGCCAAAGTGCTGGCCGACCTGTTTCCGGAAGTCTCGGGTCTCGTGTTCATGCAGGTGCTCGAACGCGGGGACGGAACCTTTGTTTCGCGCTCCGGCTATACCGGGGAAGACGGTTTCGAGATCGCGCTGGCCCCGGAAAAAGCCGAGACATTCGCCAGGAAGCTTGCGGACGAGCCCGATGTCGAGTGGGTCGGACTTGGCGCACGCGACAGTCTTCGGATCGAGGCAGGCCTGCCGCTATACGGCCAGGACATGGATGAAGGCACCGATCCGGTGACAGCGGGTCTGATCTGGGCTGTCCCGAAGGAGCTGAGGACCGCCGGCGGCTATGTCGGCGCTGAAGCGCTGCACAGGGTGATCGAAAACGGTGCGGCTCAAAAACGAGCGGGGCTGAGGCCTGAGGGCCGCGCGCCGGTTCGCGCCGGAGTTCCGCTCTTTGCCGGCGAAGATGCCGAAGCGGAAGAGATCGGCATGGTGACATCCGGGGGCTTCGGGCCTTCCTGCGGATACCCCGTCTCCATCGCGCGGGTGAATACGGACCGGGGGGAAACCGGCGGGCGCCTGTTCGCCGAAGTACGCGGAAAGCGGCTCGCCTGCAGCGTCGAAAAAATGCCCTTCGTGGCGCACAACTACTACCGAGGAGACCGATAATGGCAAAGACCTTCTATACCGAAGAGCATGAGTGGATCCGTATCGACGGCGACGAAGCCGTCATCGGCATTACCGACTACGCCCAGGAGCAACTGGGTGACATCGTTTTCGTGGAACTGCCGGAAGCGGGACGCAAGGTCGCCAAGGGAGAGACGGTCATCGTTATCGAATCCGTCAAGGCGGCTTCCGACGTCTATTCACCGGTTGCTGGAGAAGTAACCGCCATCAATGACACGCTTGAGGGGGAGCCCGGTCTTATCAACCGGTCGGCGGAGGCCGAGGGCTGGCTGATGAAACTGAAGCTCGACAACGAGGCCGAACTTGAGGGCCTTATGGACGAGGCCGCATACAAGGCCACAACCGGATAGCCCGATCAACAGTTGCTGGAGAAATCGATGACAGCGCACAGCTATGAGACCGCCAGGAAGGCTGAGGATCAGGCCCTTCCGTTTGCCGCCCGGCACAACGGGCCAGCGCCAGTGGACGTCAGAGCCATGCTGACAACCATTGGCGTGCCCTCGGTGGAAACACTGATCAATCAGACGGTCCCGCAATCAATACGGATGTCCGGTGAGCTTTCACTGCCGTCACCGGCCGACGAACACGATGCCCTCGCGAAGCTCGAATCTGTGATCGACAGGAATGTGGAGGCACGGTCCTTCATCGGTCAAGGCTATTACGGCTGCCGTGTTCCGGCGGTGATCCAGCGCAACATGTTTGAAAACCCGGCCTGGTATACCGCCTACACGCCCTATCAGCCGGAAATCAGCCAGGGGCGGCTGGAAATGTTGTTCAATTTCCAGACATTGGTGAGCGAATTGACCGGACTGCCCGTGGCCAATGCCTCGCTGCTTGACGAGGCGAGCGCCGTCGCGGAGGCGGCGGGAGTCGCCTATCGTCATCACCGTATGAAGCGACATACGGTCACGATCGCCACGCCTCTTCACCCCCAGTCGAAGACGGTGCTGGAAACGCGCATGGCGCCGCTCGGCATTACGATCTCCGAAGGGGAACCCGACGAGGATACCGCCGCGGTGATCTTCTCCTGGCCGGACACGCTCGGCCGCCTTGAGGATCCGGCAAAGGTCGTGGATGCGGCGAAAAAGGCCGGTGCCCTGGTTGTCGTCGTGACCGATCCGCTGGCTCTCACCCTGCTTCAGCCGCCCGGCCACTGGGGTGCGGATATCGTCGTCGGTTCGGCGCAGCGTTTCGGCGTGCCAATGGGCTTCGGCGGCCCGCATGCCGCCTATATGGGCGTCAGTGAAAAACTGACCCGCCTGATGCCCGGACGGCTGGTGGGAGAATCGGTCGACGCCGGGGGCAATCCCGCCTACCGTCTGGCGCTGCAGACCCGGGAGCAACACATACGCCGGGACAAGGCCACATCCAACATCTGCACCGCCCAGGCGCTTCTGGCCAATATGTCGGCGGCTTACGCCATCTGGCACGGGCCGGACGGGTTGCGGGCCATTGCGAGCCGCACGGCCGGCCATGCGAGCCGTTTTGCCGCCTGCCTGACCGCCGGCGGTTACGACCTCGCCGGAGACAGTTTTTTCGACACGCTTGCGGTGCGCGCCGGCGGCAAGGCCGATGCGATCCACAATGCGGCGCTGGAAGCGGGCTATCTGCTGCGGGCAATCGATGCCGGGACCATCGGGCTGTCTTTCGACGAGACGACGTCCGAGGCGGACGTTCAGGCTCTCTGCTCCATATTTGGCGTCGAAGACAGCGGTGACGGCGACCATCGGAACCTGCCGCCGCAAACACGCCAGGACGCGTTTTTGACGCAGCCGATCTTCAACTCCGTTCGGTCCGAGACCGACATGATGCGCTATCTTCGCCTGCTGTCGGATAAGGACCTGGCGCTCGACAGGGCCATGATCCCGCTTGGATCCTGCACCATGAAGCTGAACGCCGCGGCCGAGCTCATGCCGGTGAGCTGGCGCAAGATCGGCAACATCCATCCGCTTGCTCCCGACACGCATACGGCGGGCTACCTGCAGATGATCGCCGATCTGGAACAATGGTTGTGCGAGATCACCGGTTTTGCCGCCGTCAGCCTGCAGCCCAATGCCGGCAGTCAGGGCGAGTTCGCGGGATTGACGGCCATCCGCCACTATCACGCGTCGAGGGGCGAGGAACACCGCGATATCTGTCTGATCCCTTCATCGGCTCACGGGACCAATCCGGCGAGCGCATCGATGTCGGGTCTGCGTATCGTTGTGGTCGCCTGCACGGAGGCCGGCGATGTCGATATCGATGACCTGCGGTCGAAGGCCAAGGAGCACGCGTCGAATTTGGCCGCACTGATGATCACCTATCCATCGACCCACGGGGTCTTCGAGACACAGGTCAAGGATATCTGCGCGATCGTTCATGATCACGGAGGGCAGGTTTATTTTGACGGCGCGAACCTGAATGCCATGATCGGCCTGGCAAAGCCGTTCGACATCGGCGCGGATGTGTGCCACATGAACCTGCACAAGACGTTCTGCATACCGCATGGCGGCGGCGGGCCGGGCATCGGGCCGATCGGGGTCGCCGAGCACCTCAAGCCCTTCCTTCCCGGAGACCCGCTTGAAACGGACAGTCAGGCCGTTGCGGCGGCGATGTTCGGCAGCGCGTCGATCCTGCCGATCTCGTGGATGTATATCCGCATGATGGGCGCCGCCGGCCTGAAACGCGCGACCGCAGTGGCGATCCTCAACGCCAACTACATCGCTGCGCGCCTCGGGGACCATTTCCCGGTGCTCTACACCGGAACGAACGGCCGGGT
>NZ_CFHWAF010000048.1:24887-31276 GCF_984452065.1 Hoeflea sp.
GCCGGACTGAAAAGCGCCTCGGAAATGGCGATCCTCTCCGCCAACTATCTGGCCGCACGCCTTGAGGGAAGTTTCGACATTCTTTATCGCGGACATGAAGGCCGTGTTGCGCATGAGTGTATCGTCGACACCCGGCCCTTCAAGGAGAGCGCCGACGTGAGCGTGGAGGACATCGCCAAAAGGCTCATCGATTACGGCTTTCATGCGCCGACCATGTCGTGGCCGGTCGCCGGAACCTTGATGATCGAACCGACGGAATCCGAACCGCTGGCGGAACTTGACCGCTTCTGCGACGCCATGCTTGCGATCCGCGAGGAAATCGGCCGCATCGAAACCGGGGAATGGAGCCGGGAAGACAATCCGCTGGTCAACGCCCCGCACACCGCCGCCGAAGCGATTGCCTGGAAACACGGATATGACGCCATGCGCGCCGTTGCGCCGGCCGGGCCTGCTCAACTGGCCTCGAAATACTGGCCGCCGGTCGCACGGGTGGACAATGTGTTCGGCGACAGAAACCTGGTGTGCACCTGCCCGCCCATCGAGCAACTGGCGAGCTAGGGCAAATCCGTTGCGGTCAAGCGATGGTTGCCGGGCCGACAAGTCCGGCGACGACGTTCGCCGCGATATCGGCCGGCGGGCTGCTGACCGTCATCCTCTCGCGCACAAGGTCAAAGCCGATGAGCATTTCATGCCGCTCGGGCGATTCATGCAGGAGCCGCTCCAGGCGCCGCGCGATCAGCGGCGGCCTGATCATGCGGGCCATATACTCGTTTACGATCGGGTAGTCCGCAATGAAGTTCGGCAGAGCGGCAGTCCATGCGGTAATGCGATGGACAATCAGCATGGACAACGGATCAACCCGATAGGCCGATACACACGGTACGCCGACCAGTGCAAGTTCCAGCAAAACGGTGCCGGACGCGGCAAGTGCCCCGTCGGCCTGGGCGAATGCTTCAATCTTCTCCTCGGCGGTCGTGGTCACGTGGACGGGCACGGTCCAGCCGGCGACACCCGCCCTCACCTTCTCTTCAAGCCGCGGCAGGGTCGGTATCTGAAACCGCACATCAGGCATTCGTTCGGCAAGAAGGTGCGCCGTTTCGGAAAAATCGGGCAACAGCCGCTTGACCTCGCCTCGGCGTGAACCGGGCATAATCAGGCACAAAGGTTCCTCCGAGACCGGTTTTTCCGGAGATGGGGATCGGGCCCGCCGAGAACGCTGATGGGACGCGGCCGCAAGCAGCGATGAATCGGTCGCGAGCCGATGGCCCACATAGGTCAACGGCGGACCGCCCAGGCGGCGCACTTCTTCCGCCTCGAACGGAAAGATCGACAGAACATGGTCGACATAGGCTGTCATCCGCGGCGCACGCTCCGGTTTCCAGGCCCACACGGTCGGACAGACATAGTTGACGATCGGCAGTTGCGGCAAAGCGGCGCGTACGCGACGCGCGACCCGGTGGGTGAATTCCGGACTGTCTATAATGACCAGTATGTCCGGCCGGGCGGCTATGACGGCCTTTGCCGCCCGCCTCAAATGCATCAGCAGCCTGGGAAGCTGCGCCACAATCTGACCGACGCCGACGATCGACAAATCATGGTAGTCGAACAGAGACTTCAGACCCTGCGCCGCCATTGCTTCGCCTCCGACGCCGATCAGTTCAACCGCGCCATAATGTTCGCGCAGCGACGCTATGAGGTCCGCACCCAGCAGATCGCCCGACGGTTCACCGGCGAGGATTGCGAGCTTGAGTGGCCGGGAGGCCGTGGGGGAATTGTGTTCAGCCATTTTTTGCCGGTTGCTCGCGGTCGACGCCGATGACAAAGAGGCCGAGCCGGTCGGCCTCGCGAACCACCGCCTCGCGGTCCAGAACAAGCGCTCTGCCTGCATCGACGGCTATACCGGACAGACCGGCCGCATGAACGTTGATGACCGTGTCCGGCCCGATAGACGGAAGGTCGGCCCGCTCATCCTGCTGCGGCTTGCACAACTTTACCAGAACACCCCTGCGTTTGGCCGAGATGCGGCCAATTGACCTCAGATCAGCGACACGGGCCAGCATTGCGTCAGTGCCTTCCGCGCCTTCAAGGGCAACGATGCGTCCACCCACCGCCACTGCGCCCTGTCCGACATCCAGCGCGCCGAGTGCATTGGCGCCGGCACATCCCGCCGAAATATTCGCCCGGTCGGTCTTGCCGGGCTTGTGTTTGGTGATCGGGCCATACTCAGCCAGGAGATCCGGCACCACCTCGTGCGCGCCGACGACCCGGCATCCGGCTGATTCGATGATCGGGATCACCACACGAAGAAGCTTGTCGTCTCCTGCCGACGAAAGCGCCCTGATGACCCTTGGAGCAAATCTCAGCAGGTTGAACCAGCCACGCAGTTCATCGATTTCCGGACGGCGGTTCACACCGCCCGACATGACGACCCGGTCGATATTGTTTTCACGCAGCAGCGCGTGAACACGGCCGGCATCGCCCAGCCCGACCTCGACCTGATCGAATTCAGCCGGGATTTCCGTAGCCTCCCCCTTCAGGCCGATAATGAGCGGATCATCGCCATTATGCCGCGATGCCCGGGCGATATCGATCGGCAGCCTGCCACGGCCCGCAATGATGGCCAACCGCGCTTTTCGAGCAGGCTTTCGGTCGACCGTATCCATTGCCTCTCAAGACCTCTTTTCCTTCGCCGCGGAGGCAAGTCCCCTGTGACTGTCCGCATCGATGAAAGCGAACAGATCCTTGAGCGCCGGCAATTCCTCACAGTCATACCGGATTGCTTCCAGATTCTCACGCACGGTTCCCGCGCCGTGAAATATCTGTTTAAAGACCCGCCTCACAGTGTGCACCTCTGCCTTGTCCATGCCGGAACGCGACATTCCGATCACGTTGAGACCGCCGAGGATGCCAGGATTGCCGTTCAGCATTCCGAAAGGAATGACGTCCAGAGAGCATGCTGCCAGGCCGCCGATAAAAGCATGATGACCGATGCGACAGAACTGGTGAACCGCCGCTCCGCCACCCATGATGACCCGGTCACCCACTTCGACATGACCGCCAAGCATGACGTTGTTGGACAGGATCACGTTGCTGCCGACCTGACAATCATGGGCGACGTGTGAATAGGCGAGAAAAAGCGACTGATTGCCAACCGAGGTCACGCCCGCCGCATCCGGCATGCCCGTGTGCATGGTCACGCCCTCGCGAATGACACAATCCGTGCCGATTCGAAGCTCGGTCTCCTCACCGCTGTAATTGATGTTTTGCGGTTCCGCGCCGAGTGCCGCGCCATGAAAAACCGCGGTTCGGGCGCCGATACGTGTCCGCCCCGTGACAACCACATGGCTGATCAAACGGACGTTATCATCCAGCACAACCTTGCTGCCGACATAGCAGAACGGGCCGATCTGGACATTTTCACCGATTTGCGCTCCGTCTTCCACAATGGATGACGGGTGTATGACAGCGGATGCTGCGATCATCTGGCAGAGCCTTCCTTGTCGCCTTCAACAAGCATCGCGCCAACATCGGCTTCGGCAACTTTCGTGCCCTCAACAATCGCTTCGCAATGGAACTTCCAGATCGTTCCGCGCTGTTTGAGCTTCTTTACGTGATATTCAACCCGGTCGCCGGGCACCACGGGCTTGCGGAACCGGGCATTGTCGATTGTCATGAAGTAGACGATATTTGCCTTGGACGACTGGGTTCGGGCACAGATCGCGCCGGCCGTCTGGGCCATGCCCTCAATCAGAAGGACACCCGGCATGACCGGGTTTTCCGGAAAATGCCCGGCAAAATGCGGTTCGTTTGCGGTGACATTCTTTATGCCAATTGCGGATTCATCGGCATCTATCTCGATGATCTTGTCGACAAGCAGAAACGGGTAGCGATGCGGAAGCAGTTTCAGGATCTCGTAGAGATCAACGCTGTCCAGAACACTTTTTTCACTTTCAGTCATCCGTTGGATCCCCTTTCAAAACCCGTCGCCCATCGGGCAACCGCCCGTTCAATCCGCGCGCCGCAAAGCCGGTTTCGTGGATTGTCATGTTGCGTCGTCCTGACCGGCACCGGCGTCAATGTCGCCGGCAATTCTTGCGTGTGCCCGGATCGTGGCATGATCAGCGACCGATACTCCAGCGGCGATATCAGCATGGCTGGCAACAATGCAAGCCCGGCCGATGCGCACGTCGCCACCTATGCTGACGAGATTGCCGATCTTCGTTGTGTCGCCAATGACGGTGTCGTCCAAAGTGCCGCGGTCTATTGCAGCGTTGGCGCCGATCTCCACCTTGTCCTGAACGATCACGCGTCCGATCTGCGGGACCCTCAGTGACTGTTCGGCCATTTCGACATAATGATGCGCGCCCTCACCGATACGCACGCCCGCATGCACGAAGACGCCGTTGCCGATCAGGGCGTTGTGCACCGAGACATGGGCGGAAAGGACACAGTGTCTTCCAATCCGGCACCCGGGCCCGATGACAGCACCGGGGCCGATATCGGTATCTGCCCCTATATGGGCGCCTTCGGCTATAACGGCGCCGGCCGCCACGGAGACCTGCCCGTCTTCGAGCACAGCCCCGGCATCAACAAGGGCCTGTTGCGAAACGGAGGGCCGTTCGCGTGTTCCCGGGCCCCTGCCGGCATCCGCATAGAGCAACCGCAACGCTGCCGTGAATGCGTGGAACGGGGTCTCGGAAACAAGAGCGGCACAGTCGGCTGGAACCATCGGCGCCACGGTTGCCGGGCAGACGATGGCGGCCGCCTGAAGCATGGCCAATTGATCCGTGCCATCTTCCGGCAGAAAAACGCACAAATCCCGTTCACCGGCGCGGGACATTGGAGCCGCGCCCGTCACGATCCGCTCGTCACCATCGTCGTGAAATGACAGCTCCGCGCCGATATGTTCAGCCAGCGCGGCGACTTTGATTCCACGTGTGACGGGGATTCCACGTGCGACGGGGATTCCACGTGCGACGGGGATTCCACTGTGACGGGGGAGAAAACGAGTGTCGTCCATCTTACATGCATTCAGGGCCTGCCGTTAGAGACAGGCCCCGCCATCGGCTCACAACACAGCGCGTTTCACGCGCGAGAATGAGCGAACTGTCTACAATCAGAACCTTCCGGCTGTACCGAAGCGGAATGTCTGTGTCTCGTCAAACGATTCCTTCACAATCGGGAAGCCAAAATCCACCCGGAAAGGGCCGAACGGGGATGACCAGATCACACTGCCACCCACCGATGCGCGCCACTGCATATCCAGCCCGTTTACAGTTGTTCTGGAAAGGTCCAGGTCGCTGCCGTAAAGGGTCGCGGCATCCGCGAAGAAGGCGCCGCGCAGTCCAAAATCTCTCGGGAGAATCGGAACCGGGAACCCGACTTCCGCGGTGGCGTTGAAGTAGGTGGTGCCGCCGAGCGCGTCGCCATTCAGGTCGCGCGGGCCGATGCCCTGGCTTTCGAAGCCGCGGATCGTTTCACCGCCGATGAACAGCTGGTCGAACACGCGCAGGTCGCCGGATGTGGAGGTAACGTAACCACCGCCGGCACTCACCAGACCGATAATGTCGCCATATTCGGAGATCGGGTGGTAGTAGCTGCCCCGGGCGGTAAATTTGACGAACTGAGCATCACCACCCAGACCGGCGAACTCACCGGTCATGCGGGCAAAGATGCCCTCCCTCGGCAGACGCTTGTCGTCGATCGTGTCGAAGATCAGCGAATTCGAGATCGACGATTTGACCCAGGGGCTGTTGTCGATGGCGTCCTGAATGGGAGCCGACAGGATTGCGGTGGTATCCGGATCGTATTCCTCGCGGGAATAGTTATAGGCCACAACCGTTCGCAACCGGTCGGTTATGGGCGCCGCAACGCGGAACGTCACACCGAGTGTGTCGATATCGTAGTTATCCTGCGAGGTGTCCTCGGTCTTGGCGACGTCAAAGCCTGCAGCCAAACGGTATCCGAGGAAATAAGGCTCGGTGAAGGAGAACCGGTAGGTCCTTGTGTCGACACCGCCGCCCACGGCAACCTTGATGAACTGGCCGCGGCCAAGAAAGTTGCGTTCGGAGATGCCGAGTTCCGCCGTCGCGCCGGACGATCCGGTGGAGTAGCCGGCACCGATTGAGAACTCGCCGGTGGCCTGATCCTTCACGTCCACGATGACAACCACACGGTCCGGTTCGGATCCGGGTTGCGTGGTAATGTTGACGGACTGGAAGTAACCGAGAGCCTCAAGCCGCCGCTTTGCGCGCCGGATCAGAACCTGGTTGAAGGCGTCGCCCTCACTGATATCGAACTCTCGGCGGATGACGTAATCCGCAGTCCGCGTATTGCCGCGAATCTCGATCCGCTCGATATAGGCGCGCTGTCCCTGGTCGATCAGATAG
>NZ_CFHWAF010000049.1:0-9065 GCF_984452065.1 Hoeflea sp.
TGAATGGGCCAGGCGATTTTGCCCTCTGACTGCGTTGGCTCGCGCTTGTGGTGGGTGGGCACCACGGCGCGCAACCCGCCTTGTCAGAAACCAAAATCGCCGCGGTCAAATGCTTCAATCTAATCACAACTCGCTCTAGTACCCATCTGTAAAGGGAGCCGGTCGCATGCAACTCACCGTAAACGGAATGGCCTATGAGGTGGATGTCGAAGAAGACATGCCGCTCTTGTGGGTGCTCAGGGACGAACTGAACATCACAGGACCGAAATATGGCTGCGGGATCGCACAATGCGGCGCCTGCACGGTCCATGTGGACGGCATGGCGGTCCGCTCATGCCAGCTGCCGGTCGCGGCGGTCGATGGCGAGATTACCACGATCGAGGGCCTTGGAACCCCCGAGGCGCTGCATGCCGTCCAGGCGGCCTGGGTGGAACATCAGGTGGCCCAGTGCGGCTATTGCCAGTCCGGCCAGATCATGGCGGCGGCGTCTTTTCTTGATCTCAACGACGATCCGACCGACGAGGATATCGATCTCGCCATGTCGGCCAATCTTTGCCGCTGCGGAACCTATCCGCGCATCCGCGAGGCCGTGAAGACGGCGGCAAAAACGTTGAGGAGTGCCTGATATGGGACGTGCTGCAACCATCGCCCGCCGGACGTTTCTCATCGGCTCCGTCGCCATCGCCGGAGGCGTCGCCTTCGGTGCGTATATGTACCGGCGCCCCGGTGAAAATCCGCTGATGGCGGATGTTTCGGAAGACGAGGCCGCCATAACGCCTTATGTCAAGATCGATGCCGAGGGCGTGACGCTGATCACGCCGCGCACCGATCTCGGACAGGGCGCCTATTCCATGCAGGCCGCGCTGATCGCGGAGGAGCTCGATATCGAGCTGGATCAGGTGAAGGTCGATCCCGGCCGGCCGAGTCCGGCCTATTACAACACCGCGCTCTCCGAGGAAGGAGCTCCGTTCCGCTCCACCGATGAAAGCTTCATGGCCGAATCGGTGCGCGGGGTGATGGATGTGCTGATGAAGTTCCTCGGCATGCAGGTCACGGGCGGGTCGACCTCCGTTCCGGACGGCTACAACAAACTGCGCATGGCGGGCGCGGTGGCGCGCGAGACGCTCAAGGCGGCGGCCTCGAAACAAACGGGTGTTCCGGTCGGCCAGCTCAGGACCGAAAAGGGCGCCGTCCTCATGCCGGACGGCTCAAAGCTGACCTATGTGGCGCTGGCGCCGGCCGCCGCGAAGATGAGGCCGGTGACCAATGTCACCCTGCGCGATCCGAGCGAGTGGCGGCTGATCGGCAAACCGATGCAGCGGCACGACGTCGTCGCAAAATCCACCGGTACGCTGCCCTATGGCGTCGATTTCAGGATCGACGGCATGGTCTACGCCACCGTCAAACTCAATCCGCGCCAGGGCGGCGCGCTGAACGGATATGATGCGGGCGCTGCCGAGACGATGCGCGGCGTGAAGCGGATCGTTCCGGTTACCGGCGGTGTCGGTGTTATCGCCGACAACACCTGGCGCGCCTTTCAGGCTGCCGACGCGATTGAGTTCGACTGGGGCGAAGCCCCTTATCCGGCGGAAATGGATGCGCACTGGGACGCGCTTTCCAACTCGTTCAACGACGAACAGATCGAAGCGCGCAACCGTGACGACGGCGATGTGGAAGCGGCGCTGGCCGACGGCGAGGTGATTGCGGCCGAATACCGCGCGCCCTATCTCGCCCATGCGCCGCTCGAGCCGATCAGCGCCGTTGTGCGGATCACCGATGACCGGGCCGACGTGTGGACCGGCACGCAGATACCGCGGTTCGTGCAGTCGAATGTGGCGCGCATGACCGGGCTGGATGCCGACAATGTCCATATCCACGTTCTTTACGTGGGCGGCAGTTTCGGCCATCGCCTCGAGGACGAGGTGGTCAAGCAGGCGGTCGAGATCGCCCAGCAGATGAAAGGTACGCCGGTGAAACTGGTGTACAGCCGCGAAGAAGACATGATCCACGATTTCCCGCGGCAGATCGCCATGGCGCGTGGCCGGGGCACGGTGAAAGACGGCAGGGTCGAGGCCTATGATCTCGGCATCGCCATGCCGTCGGTCATCGCCTCGCAGATGGGCCGGCAGAACCTGTCCCTTCCCGGTCCGGACACGCAGATCATCGCCGGCGCCTGGGATCAGCCCTTCGCCATACCCCATTACCGCATGACGGGTTACCGCGCGCCGGAACTTGCGCCGATCAGCTCCTGGCGATCCGTCGGCGCATCCTCCAACGGCTTCTTCCATGACTGTTTCCTCGACGAACTGATCGTCGCCGCCGGCGCCGATCCGCTGGAAGAACGCATCCGGCTGATGTGGCACGACAATTCGCGCAAGGTGCTCGAAGCCGTCGGTGAAATGTCGAACTGGGGAACCGATCTCGGGCCGAAAAGCGGCCGCGGCGTGGCGTTCTGCATGTCATTCGGCGTGTCGACGGCCGAAGTGGTCGAGGTGACCGATACGGATGACGGGATCAGGATCGACAAGGTCTATGTCGCCGCCGAGGTCGGCCGGGTCATCGATCCGGTCAACTTCGACAATCTCGTCAAGGGCGGGGTGATCTGGGGTCTTGGCCACGCCATGAACTGTGAGATCACCTATTCCGACGGGATGGCCGAGCAGACCAATTTCCATGCCTTTGAAGGCATGCGGCTCTATCAGTGTCCGCGGATCGAGGTGCGTGGTCTGGAGAACGGCAGCAAGATCCGGGGCATCGGCGAGCCGCCCGTTCCGCCGGCCGCGCCGGCCCTCGCCAATGCGATTTTTGCCGCAACCGGCAAGCGCATCCGCGAGATGCCGTTCAACAAGCATATCGACTTCGTGTGAGGGCATCGGCGTGAAGACATCGGCACTTGCCGCCATCTGGCTGGCCGCATTCAGTTCGCTTGCCCTCGCGGCCGAGCCGGTCGGAACGGACCGGGTGCTCAACGAATTCGAGATAGGGTCCATATCGGTCGAAGAGGGGCTGGCGAACTGGCAGCTCTTTTACGAGGTGGCGTCGCATCCGCGCTGCGCAAACTGTCACGTCGGCGCCGACAACCGGCCCATGTGGTCGGGACCCAGCTACGGGCGGACGCGGCCGCATGGCATGAACATCAATGCCGGCGAGAGCCGCATCGGCGCCGAGACGTTGCTCTGTTCGACGTGCCACACCGACATGGAGGGCATGGAAGCGGTTTCGAATGACACGCCGCACGCCGCGCCGCGCGTGGCGATGACCTGGCAGCTTGCGCCCGTCGAGGCCGAGTGGTTCGGGAAGTCGTCCGCCTATATCTGCGAGCAGCTCAAGGATCCCGCGCGCAACGGCGAGCGCACGATCAGGGAGGTCGCGGTGCATCTGGATCACGATCTGATTTTGCATTGGGCCTGGGAGCCGGGCGGCAGCCGGGAGCCGGCGCCGCACTCATTGCAGGCGACGATGGACGCTTTGATGAAATGGGCCGCGGCGGGCACGCCCTGCCCGACCGAGTGAACCGGAGGTTTGCGTGATGGACGCGTTCGCAAACGGATTGAGGCTGGCGGGTCAGCTCCTGATCGTCAACGGCCTGCTGCACTGCCTTGCATGGATCATCAGCGGCTGGAACGGCGACACCGTCGGCCTCATCCCGTTCGGCGTCGCTTATCTCGCCTTAGGCGCGGCATTGCTCTACCGGATCCGCTGGATACGGTATCTCGCCTTTCTGGTCACCCTCATCGGTGTGCTGGGAACCTATATGACGGCCGGTCCGTTTGGCGCGGCCGCATGGCTGACATGGCTTTTGATTGTCATCGATCTCGCGATCCTCGCCCTCATTGCCATCAGCATCTGGCGCGGCCGCCAGCCGGCCTGAGGGCTATCCCGCAAAAAGGCTCGGCCAGAGGCCCAGAACACCGAACAGGATGAGGTAGAAGGCCACCACATAGTTCAGGATACGCGGCACGATCAGGATGAGTATGCCCGCGATCAGCGCGATCAGCGGTTGCATGGTCACGACATTGATTTCCATTGCCCATTCTCCTCGGTTTGTTTATCCGGTCAGAGCGACCGGATCCGGGCCAACCAAACGGCCAGAGGACATCCAATGGTAGCTGATGCGGGCGAGCGACGGAATCCGCTCGGGCCGGCAATCCCCACCATTTCCGTTACGGCAATGCGTATCCGCGCAAGGCCGTGTTCACAGACGGCGATTTTGCTGCCTATACTGCGCCGGGGGGTGACATGAAGGCCTATCTGATCAACCTTGACCGGCATCCGGTTCGTTTGCAGCGGACCCGCGACCAGCTGGAAAATGTCGGGGCTGCGGTCGAACGTATTGCCGCGGTGAACGGCAAGACATTGCCGCAGGGCCATGCCGACCGATATCAGGCGCTCAATCTCAGCCGGTCCCCGCTCGCACCTACCGAGATCGCGGTCTTCGAGAGCCACCGGCAGGCCTGGAAACGGGTGGCCGAGGGCAAGGATCACTGGGGCTTCGTTTGCGAGGACGATATTTTGATCGACCCGGATTCGGGACCGCTTTTTGCCGATACGGGCTGGATGCCGCGTTCGGCCGACATCGTGAAAGCCGAAACCGCCTTTTACCAGATCCGGCTTTCCAGGCTCGGCACCAAAAGGCACGGACGGTTCCGGATGGCGCGCCTGCTTTCCAATCACCTTGGATCGGCGGGATATTTCCTCAGACGGCAGAGCGCCGCCCGTTTGCTGTCGATGAGCGAGACCTCGACCGCGGCGATCGATGACTGGATGTTCGATCCCGACATCGGCATCGTCAAGCAGGTCAAGGTCTACCAGCTGCAGCCCGCCATCTGTTTCCAGACGCAATTGGCCGACGATCAGCAAAGCCATCCGGAGTTCGAGAGCGTGGTGCGGGAGGAGCGCGATCTCCTGCGCCTGCCCGATCCGCCCAAGGCACGCAAAACGCCCTGGATGCGTGTCAGAAGGGAGGTCGAACGCTGGTTCGAGACAAAACCGGTGATCGAGGCAAGCTTCTCGCGGAAGATCGATTCAGCTTAGTCAAAAGGCTGCAGTTCGGCTTGCTGTTTCTTCGTCAGGCTCTTGCGCACCAGCCGGTAGGAGTTTTCAAGCCGGTAGCGAAGTTCGTCCTCTTCGGTGTCCCACGGCAGGTTGATCCATGACCGGTGGAAATAGGGCGCCTTAACGCCGACATCGGCATCAATCAGCATCTGCGCCGTTTCGATGCTGTCGGTCTTGACCGAGACGCCGGGGATCTTCGCGCCTATGCAGGCAAACATCTTGCCGCCCACTTTCCATGCATCGTGGCCGCCGCCCCACGGATCGGAAACCTCCGCGCCGGGCAAGCGCCTGCAAATCGCGTTGACTCGGTCTCTGCTCATATCTTTGTCCCCGACCTGTTTCCTTGACCTGATAATCCATCATCCGGCGTGTGCAGCCAAGTCATCGGTTTGGATGCAAGGCGCCGCCTTTTCGGCTGCTTAACGGGCGTCAGCCGGCGGTCTGCGGCCGGATGATGAAATTGCTGAAGGCGTCGCCGATTTCGTTTTTTGAAACTCAGTAGCCGTATGTGCCGGTTTCGTCGATACGCATCGATTGCAGGATGACACGCGGATCCTCGTTCTGTCCGTCCGCCGAAGCTCCGCCCACCTGGCGCATCAGTGCCTCATCCACCTTGTCGTCATCCCTGCCCCCCGGATTGATCATGGCATTGATGAGTATATCGATGGAAAGGCCCAGTTTGGTGAGACCCAGTTCCCTCTCGATCTCTTTCAGCTTCTGGTGCCCGTCTGGAGTAGCTCTAATCTTTTCAACAATGTCGCGGATGACTTTACCGTAGTCCGACAGGGAGGCGTAATCATCCATTTTGACACCGAGACTCGCTCCCAGCCGTTCAAAAAGGTGCATTTTCAACTTGTTGGGGTCGGTGCTGTTTACGCTGAAGACATCATCGGTCAATATTGCCGGCGTTTCATCCGATGGCTTCCTGACGTTGTTGGCAGCGGCAATCAAATCAGAGCCGGGCGTGTCCTGTTTGGTGGCCGAGGCCGCCGGCAGCCGATCATGACTTAGAATGTGAAGCGCGATTGAGTTGACCGAAAGCAAGATTGTCCCCAACGGTGCCGTACAGACTTCATGAAGGTGCGGTTCTTATATTAGGGCGCGGCCTCATGATGCGCGTGGACAACATGTATAAAGAGTATTACAGATATCTTAACCGATTCTTACCGGCTGCCGAAAAGAACATGTCTGAAGGTAGAAAACATGTTCACAACGATTGAGGCCCGCCTGGCATTACCAGCATGTGGAAGCACCAGCGGGCCCGAAGTTCCCTGAGGAATGTACATATAAATTTACTTTTTGTGCGCGCTTTTCAACAACAACAGACAACATGGCACGGCCGCACGGGCCTTCTCGCTAACATGCTGAATATCAAGAAGAAAAATTGGAGCGGGCGATGAGATTCGAACTCACGACCCCAACCTTGGCAAGGTTGTGCTCTACCCCTGAGCTACGCCCGCTCGGCATGGCCGGTGACCGGCCGGGTAAGGTGCGGCAGGCAATGCCCGCGCCCGGCGGTATATGGCGCAAGCGGGCGACAAATGCAACAGGAAAATGATGCCGGACGGGGTGTGCGTTTTCGATTGCGATTTCGCGCCGCTGCGCCTATCACACACGGCCATAAGCTGATTGATGCATGCCATGAAAAACGGATCCGACCATGCCTGACGGGACCGCACAGGCCCAGCCAAAAACGGCCGAGGACCTTTACAAAGCGCTCGATGCCATGGGCATCGCCCATACGACCAGGAACCATCCCGCCGTCTTTACGGTGTCGCAATCCCGGTCCCTGAGAGACGGGATTCCGGGCGGTCACACGAAGAACCTCTTCCTCAAGGACAAGAAGGGCAATTTCTTCCTGGTCACGGCGCAGGAGGATGCCGAGGTCAACCTGAAGGCCATCCACATGGCTATCGGCGCGAAGGGCCGGGTGTCCTTCGGCAAGCCCGAGCCGCTGATGGAACTGCTCGGGGTCGTGCCCGGCGCGGTCACGCCATTCGGCGTCATCAATGACACACAGAACAGGGTGCAAATGGTGCTCGACGAAAGCCTGATGCGGCACGACATCATCAACGCCCATCCGCTGCGCAACGATGCGACCACGTCGATCGGCCGGGACGATCTCCTGCGGTTCCTTGAAACGACCGGCCATAAACCTTTAATAGTGGCATTGGCCTGAGCGTGCCTTGAAAACAGGCACGGACTTGCCGATTTTTGTAAGAGTTTGTTTGCGGCCGTTTGGCCGGCATATTTCGGAGAGATCTGATGCAGGACGGCGATAATCCCTATGGCGGTTCCTTCGGGAACCAGATGGGTGGAACTGTAACGTTCGGCGGGGAGGCGGAGACCCGGACCCCGGGCGGCGCAGCCGGCGGTGGTCCGTTGATCAAGGATACGACGACAGCCGATTTCACCAATGACGTGATCAATGAATCGCGCAACCAGCCGGTGCTCGTCGATTTCTGGGCGCCCTGGTGCGGTCCGTGCAAGCAGCTCGGCCCGATCATCGAGCGCGTGGTGACCGAGCAGCGCGGCCGGGTCAAGCTCGTCAAGCTGAACATCGACGATCATCCGGCAATCCCGGGGCAGATGGGCATCCAGTCGATCCCGGCCGTCGTTGCGTTTTCCGACGGCAAGCCGGTCGACGCCTTCATGGGCGCGGTGCCGGAAAGCCAGATCAAGAAGTTCATCGACAAGCTGGTGAAGGAAAACGGAAGCGGGCCGGACATCGATGCGATCCTGGCCGAGGGGCGCGCCGCGCTGGACACCGGCGATCTCAATCAGGCGGCGCAGATTTTCGGAACGATCCTGCAGGCCCAGCCGGACCATGTGAAGGCGATGGCCGGCATGGCCGAATGCATGATCGCCGCCGGTCAGGTCGACCGCGCCAAGGAACTCATCGAAGGCCTTGACGAGGAGCAGAAGCAGGTGCCGGAAATCGCCGGCATTCTCGCCCGCTTCGCGCTCGAGGAAGAAGTCGCCGAGCTTGGCGATCCGGCACAGCTCGAGGCACGGCTCGCCGCCAACCCCAACGATCACGAAGCCCGCTTCGATATGGCGAAAATCCTCAATATCAGGGGCGAGCGCGACGAAGCGGCCGATCATCTCCTGGCGATCATGAAGGCGGACCGCAACTGGCAGGACGACGGCGCGCGCAAACAGCTGCTGACCTTCTTCGAAGCCTGGGGTCCGACCGATCCGGCAACGCTGACGGCACGGCGCAAACTGTCCTCGCTCATGTTTTCCTGACGGTTTACCGCCCTTTGGTTTGACTTCGGCCGCCGGCCTGTGACTTGCGCTCGCGGTGAGGCGGGCGCGTGGGCGTCAAGGCCGCCTATGGCGGATTGAATCAAAACGCGCCCGGACCCTTGAGAATTGCGCGAGCGGCCCCAAATCCTCTAAAGTGCTGCGTGGAAAGCGGGGTTTTGGGCTTTGCAGGTTGGAAATGTACATTACCGGACGGAAAAGGATATTCCGTCGAGTGTGCCTCTTTTTCCGCTTTCAGGTGCCCTGCTTTTGCCGTGCGGCCAGATGCCCCTCAATATTTTCGAGCCGCGCTATCTCGCCATGATCGACGATGTGCTGGCGGCCGACCGGATCGTTGCGATCATTCAGCCGCAGTTCGACCTCGGCGGCAAGACGGAGGGCGGAGACTACCCGTCCCTTTGTTCCGTCGGCACGCTTGGCCGCATCACCTCGCTCTCGGAAACCGGCGACGGGCGCTACATCATATCGCTGGTGGGCATCTGCCGGTTTCGCCTGCTTGAGGAAGCGCCGACGCGCAAGGCCTACCGGCAGGGGCGCATCGCACCGTTCCTCAACGATCTTTCATCCGACAATGGCGAGGACAAGGTCGACCGCAATGCGCTTCTTGGGAGCTTCCGCGCCTATCTGGAGGCCAATCAGCTCGAGGCCGACTGGGAGAGCGTCGGCCAGGCCAGCAATGCGACGCTGGTCAACACCATGTCGATGATGGCGCCGTACGGACCGGCGGAAAAACAGGCGCTGCT
>NZ_CFHWAF010000049.1:9075-30773 GCF_984452065.1 Hoeflea sp.
ATCACCGAGATTGCGCTGGCGCGCGACAGCGACGATTATGATACGGTTCTTCAGTAGCACCGCAAAACTCCGGATCGCCTGAACCATGTCCGACACGAGACCATCCGCGACCATCGATTCCAAATTGCTGGAGTTGCTCGTATGCCCGCTGACCAAGGGGCAATTGATCCTCGATGAGGAAAAGAACGAGTTGATTTCCAGATCGGCGGCGCTCGCCTACCCCATACGCGACGGCATTCCGATCATGCTGCCGTCCGAGGCGCGGCAACTGGACGATGAGGAAAGGGCCGCGCTGAAGGCAAAGGCGTGAGCAAGCGCGGCGACATGCGCAGGCGCCGCCTTCTGGCCGCCGCCGCCAGCCGTTTCTGGCATCAGGGTTACGGCAGCACCAGCCTTGCCGATATCGCCCGGGATGCCGAGGTGCCGCTCGGCAATGTCTATTACTATTTCCGCACCAAGCAGGACATCGCCTCGGGCGTGGCGGATATTTTCGTCGCCGAAACCCAGACGATGCTGGAGGAGGTCGCCGAGGCCGAGAGCGATCCGCGCCGGCGGGTCATCAGCCTTCTGCGCAGGCTGTCGCAGTCGAGCAGCAGCCGGGTCGAGCACGGATGCCCCATCGCGCTCGCGGTGCGGGATTTCAAGGCGGATGCGCCACAGGCGGCCTCCCGGGCAGCCGAAGCCTTCGAGTTGCTCACGGGTTTCATCGGCAGGGAGCTTCAGCGTACGGGCTCGCGGCCGTCCGTGGCGCTCGCCAAGGCGCGCGAAATCATCGTCGAATGGCAGGGCGGCATTTCGCTCGCCCATGCGCTCGGCGACGCGACGGTGCTGGCGGAAAGCTTCCGCCGGGCCGAGCAGCGGCTTTTGCAGGTCTGAACCGGACTTGCCCTAGTCGAGCGTGCGCCTGTAGCGCAGCATGGCGAGCAGCGATATGGCGACAAGGATGATCAGAAGCGCGCGCAGGTCCGGCACGATATCGGACAAGTCGGCGCCCTTCAGCATGATCTTGCGGACGATGCGGATGAAATGGGTGGAGGGAAGCAGGGTTCCAAGCGTCTGCGCCCAGCCGGGCATCGCCGCGAAGGGAAACATGAAGCCCGACAGGAGGATCGAGGGCAGCAGATAGAAGAACGACATCTGCATGGCCTGCATCTGGTTCCTGGCGACGGTCGAGAACAGAAAGCCGAGCGCCAGATTGACGACGATGAAAATGTTGAGGCCGATGAGGAAAGGAACGACGGGCCCTGCGAAGGGCACGCTGAAGACCCAGAAGGCCAGAATGAAGAAGACGCAGGTCTGGACATAGCCGATCAGCACATAGGGGATGATCTTGCCGAGCATGACTTCCGGTGCGCGTGCCGGCGTTGCCAGCAGCGTTTCCATGGTGCCGCGTTCGCTCTCGCGCACAATGGCGATTGCCGTGATCATCACCATCGTCATGGAAATGATGATCGCCAGAAGGCCGGGAACGATATTGTAGCTGGTCTTTGCCGCCGGGTTGTATCGCTGGTGGGCGATGACGGAGAAGGCGTCCTCAGTGCCGGAAAGATAGGCGAGCGGCCCGATGGCGAGGCCGTCGATGGTGTTTTGCGCCAGGACGGACAGGGCGGCGGAGGCGGAGCCGGATGTCGAAGGGTCCGAGGCGTCGGCGGCTACCAGCAATGCCGGCCTGTCGCCGCGCACGATGTCGCGCTCGAAATTTTCCGGGATGGTGACGACGAATGTGGCCTCGCCTGTTTTAAGCGCCCGGTCCACCTCGTTGCTGTTGGCGACGGTGCCGCGGATGTCGAAATAGGTCGATGTCTGCATGGCGGCGAGGAATCCGCGCGTGAAGGGGCCGCTGTCATGCACTTCAACCAGGGTCGGCAGGTGGCGGGGATCGGAGTTGATGGCAAAACCGAACAGCATGAGCTGAACGATGGGAATGACGATCATCATGGCGAAGGTCATGCGGTCGCGCCGCATCTGAATGAATTCCTTCGTCAGGATGGCCAGGAACCGGCTTGCCGACAGCATGGCCTAGCCCACCTGTGCCTGAGCGAAATTATCGGTCGACCCGCTCATGAGATGGATAAACACCTCCTCGAGGCCGGCCTGCCGATGCGACCATGTGCGGCGCTTGTCCTTGCGATAGGGCGCGATGGCGGCCTCGAGCTTGTCCTCATCCATGCCCGAGACATGAAGGGCCGAGCCGAAACGGGCGACCTGTTCGATGCCGTCCTCCGCTTCCAGCGACACGGCAAGTTCCGCAAGATCCGGGCCTTCCACCCGCCAGGTATTCAGGCCGACCATTTCCGGAATCTGAGCGGCGGGGCCGTCGATGAGTTTCTTGCCGTAGGCGATGTAGGCGATGTTGTCGCACTGGATCGCCTCGTCCATATAGTGCGTGGAGACCAGCACGGTCACGCCGTCATCGGACAGGCGGCGGATTTCATCCCAGAAGTCGCGGCGGGCCTTCGGGTCGACGCCGGCGGTCGGCTCATCCAGCAACAGCAGATCGGGCCGGTGGAGAAGGCAGGCGGCAAGCGCCAGACGCTGTTTCCAGCCGCCCGACAATTCGCCGGCCTGCTGGTGCGAGCGGTCGGCGAGGCCGAGTTCCTCGAGCGCCGCATCCACTTTCGCGTGCCGGTCGGGGACCCGGTACATACGCGCCATGAAATCGAGATTCTCGCGGATCGTCAGGTCTTCATAGAGCGAGAACTTCTGGGTCATGTAGCCGACATGCTCCTTGATGCTGTCGGACTGGCGCACGATGTCGTAGCCGAGGCAGCGGCCGATTCCCGCGTCAGGGGTCAGCAGCCCGCACAACATGCGGATCGTGGTTGTCTTGCCCGAGCCGTTGGGACCCAGGAAGCCGTAGATCGCGCCCTTGGGAACGCTGATATCGAACCGGTCGACGACGGTCTTGTCGCCGAAGGTCTTGACGAGCCCGGTGACCTCGATGACGGGTTGGGGGCCGCCTTCGCTCATTGCGCCGGCCTCACGTCGATCGGCTGGCCGGGCAAAAGGCTGCTCGCCCCGTTCGGCAGGGCTTCGGCCATGAAGACCAGCTTCGATCGGTCCTCCAGGCTGTAGATCACCGGCGGTGTGTATTCGGCCGAAGAGGAGATATAGACAATGCGTGCCTCGATCGGCTCTTTGCAATTGTCGCAGCCGATCAGGACGGGGGTGCCGATGGAAAGACCGGCCCGGTCGGGTTCGCCGATATAGAAACGGAATTTGACCTTGCCCGGCGGCAGGATCGACACGACGGGCATGCCGGCGCCGACATATTCGCCGGGAAGATAGTAGGTCTGCTGCACATAGCCGTCCGCCGGCGCCGAGAGGAATCGCTCCTCCAGATCGATGTGCGCCTTGTCGGCGGCGAGCTCCCTGGACCTGACCGACTGACGGGCCTCGTCAAGCTGCGCGCTGCGGGCGGGCAGGCGGGCGACCCTCAGATTGGCGCGTTGTTCTCCGACATCGGCAGCGGCCTGGTCGAGGGTGGCCGCGGCCTGGTCCAACTGGCTCGGCGAGACGAAATCGTTGACCGAAAGCTCCCGGTATCTTTCATAGTCGGCCTTGGCGAGGGCAAAACTTGCCTCGGCATTGCGCAGCTGTTCCTCGATGACCTCAATTTCCTCCGGGCGTTTTCCGGTGCTTTCGTCCTCCAGCTTGGCCTGCGCCATCATCAGATCGGCCTCGGCTTCGCCAAGCGCGATGCGCTGCTGGTCGTCGTCCAGAGAAAAGAGCGGCTGACCGGCGCTGACCGTATCGCCGCGCGTGACCTGCAGCGTTTCGAGAACACCGCTCTGCTTGGCGGCGACATAGACATATTCGCCTTCGACGTAGCCGAAATAGGCCCTGTCCGCGTCATCGGCGGCACCCGGCCATATGGCCGGGAATACGGCAACGATCCATGCGTAAACGGTGTTCATTGCGCCTCTCCCGCTTCGGGCGCCATCAGACCGCGCATGAGGATGTCATAGTGGCTTTCAATGAACGCCTCGGGGGAAACGGCGGATTCGCGTTCAATCCCGAAGATCTGCCCGAGAACAAGATGGGCAAGCAGCGGCCCCATGATGTTGCGGACCGCGAGGCGCGCGTTGACGGAGCGGAACTGCCCGCTGGCGATGCCCTTCAGGACGATCAGTTCGAGGGCGCCGATGGCCCTGTCGATCACCTGCCGGCGGTAGGTCTGCGCAAGCTCGGGAAAGCGGCCTGCCTCCTGGAGGACGATCCGCGGCAGGGCAAGCGTGCCGGGATCGGACATTTTTGTTGCTACCACGGTCAGGACCGCCTTCAAGAGAACCGCCGAATCCTCGTGCGAGGTTCGCGCCAGATCCTCCGTGCGCTCGGCGATCGGCGCGATCGCTCTTTTGACAAGCGACTCGAATATTTCTTCCTTGCTTGAAAAATACCGGTAGACCGCACCTTTTGAAATGCCGGCCTCGGTGGCGATGTCTTCCACCTTCGTGGCCGCGAAACCGTTTTGCGCAAACAGTTTGAGGGCCGCATCAAGCACTTCATCCGGCCGGTCTTCGGCCCGGCGGCGCCATTTCGGTTCTGTCTGTCCGGTATCCATCGGCAGTGATTCATATAAGTAAATGACTGGTCATTTACTTATATTGTGCATCAGGAGGAAAAGTCAAGCGGTTGGAAAACTCGAACTTTTACAACAGGATAAGAGTGTCTTGTGCCGGCTTTCGGCGTTTTGTCGGCTGAATTAGATCGGCTCGCCGCGCAGCAGCCGCGGGCCGTCCGAACCGGGCACGCCGGACGCCTGACGGATGAAGAAGGATTTGAGTGCCGGCATGCGGTCGACAAGGCCGAGACCAAAATCGCGCAATGCCCTGACCGGCGTCGAGTCGTTGGAAAAGAGCCGGTTGAGCACATCGCTCGTCACGCCCATCTGGAACGTGTCGAAGCGGCGCCAGAGCTGATAGCGCTCCAGCACGGAGAGCGAGCCGATATCGAGGCCGAGGCGGTCCGCCTCGACAATCGTCTCGGCGAGAGCGGCAACGTCGCGGAAACCCATATTGAGCCCCTGGCCGGCGATCGGATGGATGCCGTGGGCCGAATCTCCGGCAAGCGCGATGCGCTCGCGGACGAATTCGCGGGCAAGGGTGAGACCCAGCGGATAGGCCCGGCGGCCGCCGACCACCTCCAGCGCGCCAAGCTTGTGGCCGAAGCGGCGCTCCAGCTCGGCTTCGAAGACGAGATCGTCTTCCCCGACCAGCCGCTCGGCCTCCCCGGTGCGCTCGGTCCAGACCAGCGAGGCCCGGTTGTCCTTCAGCGGCAGGATGGCAAACGGACCGGCGGGCAGGAAATGTTCCTCGGCGCGGCCGTTATGCGGGCGCTCATGGGCGACCGTCGTGACGATCCCGGACTGGCCGTAGGACCAGTGAACGGTTTTGATCCCGGCCATATCGCGCAGGCGCGAACGCACGCCGTCGGCGGCGATCAGAAGGCGGGCGACGAGGGTCCGCCCGTCGCCGAGATGCACATGCGTCGATGCGTCCCGGTTCTCGAAACCCTCCACCGTTACACCCTGTTCGATCACGATGCCCAGCTTCTGTGCCTTGCCGCGCAGCGCGCCGACCATCACATGGTTCGGAACCATATGGGCAAAAGGCTCGCCGGGTGCTATCTCGCCGTCGAAGGTCAGGAAGATCGGCCTGACCGGATCGGAGGTGCGTGAATCGGTGACGATCATATCGTTGATGGGTTGGGCTTCCTTGAGGATTGCGTCCCACAAACCCATCTCGGTCAACATCCTGCTGGCGCCGGCGGCAATCGCGGAGGCGCGCTGATCCTTGCGCCAGACATCGGCCGGGGCCGCGTCTATGACGACGATCCGCAAATGCGGAGTCGCCGACCGTATGGCCACAGCCGCCGCGATGCCGACATAACCGCCGCCGCCTACAACGATATCGAATGTTTCCTGTGCCACTGCGCGCTTCCCTGTCTTGCCGAGGGCAGGTTGGCCCTTGCGATCGATCGGGCCGTCCCTGTAAGAGGATCATATAGGCTGGTCCGGCCAACAAAAAGACCCGGCAGGAGGTTCAATATGTCGCGCGCCATGGAAAATCTGCTGTCGATCCTGGATCCGGAGCGGCTCGAGCGCGATCTTTACCGCGGCAACAGTCCAAAGGCCGGCTGGCAGCGTGTGTTCGGCGGGCAGGTGATCTCGCAGGCGCTGGTGGCGGCGCAGCGCACCATCGACGACGACCGGTTCGTCCATTCGCTACACGCCTATTTCATGCGCCCCGGCGACCCGGAGGTGCCTATCATCTATGAGGTCGACCGGATTCGCGACGGATCGAGCTTCAACACGCGGCGGGTGGTGGCGATCCAGCATGGCCGGGCCATCTTTTCCCTCTCCGCATCCTTCCAGCTGGACGAACCCGGCCTCGATCACCAGATCGACATGCCCGATGTCCCCGAGCCGGAGTCGCTGATCGGGGAGGCGGACCTCAAGGAGAAGTTCCTGAAGAATGCGCCGGAGAATGTGCGCCGCTACTGGGAGCGCGAGCGGCCCATCGAAATGCGGCCCGTGTCGCTGACACATTATATCTCCCGCGAAAAACTCGAGCCGTTGCAGAATATCTGGGTCCGTGCCAACGGCACGGTGCCCGACGACAGGCGTATCCAGGCGGCGGTGCTTGCCTATCTTTCCGATATGACGCTGCTCGACACGTCGCTTTTTGCTCACGGTCTTTCGGTGTTCAGCAGCAAGATTCAGGCGGCGAGCCTCGACCATGCCATGTGGTTTCACCGCCGCTGCGCGCTGGACGACTGGCTGCTTTATGCCCAGGACAGTCCCAGCACCAGCGGCGCGCGCGGCCTTACGCGCGGCGGTCTTTATACGCGCGAAGGCGTGCTGGTGGCCTCCGTTGCACAGGAAGGGCTCATCCGTCAACGCACCAAGGGCTAAATTTTAAGCATAAGTTAATATCTGCACAAAAAACGTGCATATGATGTATTGATGGGCTTTTCCGTCATGGCATACTTTCAAAAATATCCAATTATATCAGATAGATAGAAGTCAGTTTATCAAACTGGCACGATCCTTGATTTGTTTTTGGCAGAGCGAATGACCGTTGATCTGTGGTCGCTGCTCTGCCGCGTCGTCCAGGCTGCCTCCACGCCGGACGATACGGCAGTAAAAGCCGGAAACGGCGATGCGCAACTTCGGGGGGTTCGGTTGGCATCGGCCGTGGAGAAAAGGATGAAACCCGGATGAAAATCGTAATGGCAATCATCAAGCCGTTCAAACTTGACGAGGTCCGCGAAGCCCTGACCGAAATCGGCATACAGGGTCTGACGGTCACCGAGGTCAAGGGATACGGCCGCCAGAAAGGGCACACGGAAATCTACCGTGGCACGGAATATGCCGTCGCTTTCCTGCCCAAGCTCAAAATCGAAATCGCCGTGGCGGCGGATGTGGCCGACAAGGCCATAGAGGCAATCGCCAACGCGGCCAAGACCGGTCAGATCGGTGATGGAAAAATCTTCGTCTGCGACCTGGAGCAGGTCATGCGCATCCGCACGGGCGAAACCGGCGCCGATGCGCTTTGAGTACCAAGGAGCAACTACAGATGAAATTCAATTCTTTCCTGAAGCCGGGCGCTGTCCTGGCGATTGCCTGCGCGATGGCCGCGCCGGCGGGGGCACAGGATGCAGCGGCGCCGGAACAGGTGTCCACCCATACGGTCTTTATCCTTAACTCGCTGCTCTTCGTGGTGTCCGGCTTCCTGGTCATGTGGATGGCCGCGGGTTTCGCCATGCTCGAGGCCGGACTGGTCCGCTCGAAGAACACCTCGATGCAGCTGACAAAGAACATCTCGCTGTTTTCGATCGCGGCGATCATGTACTACCTGATCGGCTACAATCTGATGTATCCGGGCGATGGCTGGTCGATTACAGGCATTCTCGGCGCCTTCGGCGTCGCGGTGATGGAACCGGTCGGCGTTGCGGCCGACGCCGTTTCCGACCTGTCCTATGCGTCAACCGGTTCCGACTTCTTCTTCCAGCTGATGTTCTGCGCGACGACGGCATCCATCGTCTCGGGCACGCTGGCCGAACGGATGAAGCTGTGGCCCTTCCTGATCTTCACGGTCATCCTGACGGGCATTCTCTACCCGATCCAGGCATCCTGGAAATGGGGCGGCGGCTTCCTCGACGCCGATCTCGGCTTCCTCGACTTCGCGGGTTCGACCGTCGTTCACTCGGTCGGTGGCTGGGCAGCCCTGACGGGAGCGATCATCCTCGGCGCGCGTAAGGGAAAATACGGCTCCAATGGCGAAGTCCATCCGATCCCCGGCTCGAACATGCCGCTGGCAACGCTCGGCACGTTCATCCTGTGGCTCGGCTGGTTCGGCTTCAACGGCGGCTCGCAACTCGCCATGGGATCGGTCGGCGACGTTGCCGACGTCTCGCGTATCTTTGCCAACACCAATGCCGGTGCAGCCGGCGGTGCGGTCGCGGCGCTTCTCCTGACGCAGATCATCTACAAGAAGGTCGATATCACCATGATCCTGAACGGCGCGCTTGCCGGTCTGGTCTCGATTACCGCGGAGCCGCTGACGCCTTCGCTGGGCGCGGCGACCCTGATCGGCGCCGTCGGCGGTGTAATCGTCGTCTTCGCGGTTCCGATGCTCGACAGGTTCAAGATCGACGATGTCGTCGGTGCCATTCCGGTCCACCTGTTCGCCGGTATCTGGGGCACGATCGCGGTGCTCTTCACCAACTCCGACGCGACGCTCTACGGTCAGTTCGCCTCGATCATCATCGTCGGCGTCTTCATGGTCGTTGCCTCCAGCGTTGTCTGGCTGATCCTCAATGCGGTGATGGGCCTGCGGGTGAGCGAAGACGAGGAAATGGTCGGGCTCGACAAGGCCGAGATCGGCATCGAGGCCTATCCGGAGTTCACCAAGATCTGATCGGCATTGCCGATCAGACATTCGCGATTTGATTGGGGCCCTTTGCCGGGCCCCTTTCCATTTCGGCGCAACAGGCCTCGATCCTGCACAATCCGCACTCAGGAAGCCTGCCCATGTTTTGGTCAAGTTGCCCCCACGTTGATTGAAATATGGATGGTTAATGCGCCATTAACTCCGACTTGCATAAAATCATCGCAATTGTGAGCGGTGATTGCGCCGTAAAAGCGTGCGAGTTGGAGCGTTTCAATGCAGACAAGTGGTCCATTGGCGTTTGGTGGCCATTTTCTCCCCAGCATCCGGATACCGGCATTTCTGCGGGGGCCTCTGAAGGTCCTGACCGGTCTTTCGGTGCTGTTCGCGACGGCGCTGGCCGTTGCCGCGCTGGCGACCTGGAATGCGGCGGATCCGAGCTTCAGCCATGCGACGGGCGATGCGCCGGTCAATGTGCTGGGCTTCGGCGGTGCGGCCTTTGCCGATCTGGCCATGCAGTTTTTCGGGCTGTCGTCCGTCGTCGCTCTGCTGCCGATGGTGGCGTGGGGCCTGTTCCTGACGCGCAATCGTCCGGTCGACCGCGTTTTCTCGCGGCTGTGCGCCTGGTTCGGCGGCGCGATCCTCGCCGCTGCGGTCCTGGCATGCATTCCCGCGCCCGCCGGCTGGTCGCTGCCGACGGGGCTCGGCGGTGTGTTCGGCGATATGATCCTGAAAATGCCCGCCGTCCTCATCGGCGACTATCCGTCCGGTATCCTGGCCGTCGTCCTGGCTATGGCGCTTGCCATACCGGCCGCCTGTCTGCTGCTGTTCGGCTCGCTTCTGGCGGCGACGCCGCAGGAGGACACCAGGCAGCGCAAGACCCGCAAGCAGCGGACGATCGAGATCGAGGACGAGGCGGACGAAGACGGCGAGCGCAGTTCCGGCGCCGCGTTGATCCTCGGAGCCCTGACGCATATGGCGTTTACGCTGCGGGCGCACTACCGGCGCATCACCGGACGGGTCGCGGATCAGTGGTCGGCGCAGCCCGAAGTGCCCTATGACTTCAACGATGACGACTTTGCCGGTCTGAACGGCGATGCGCGGGTCGAGCCGGAATTTGCCGGCAACGGTCCGATACGCGCGGCGAGACCCAATCTTTCAAATGATGCGCCGCCTTTCGACCTGGACGATGCGCCGGACCATGGCGATGCCGACGGGGAATGGATGCCGCGGGAGGCGCCGGCGCGGACCGGCTTGCCGGCGGCGCAGCAGCGGGTCGTCGCGCAGGCCAAGCGCCCGACGCCGGGCAACCGCATGCAGCATGAAGCGCAAACCACGCTGTTGAAGTCGGGTGGTTTCGAATTGCCGCCGCTCAATCTGCTCGCCGATGCAAAGAATGTCGCCAAGGATCCCAGCCTGTCGCCGGAAGCCCTGGAGCAGAATGCCCGCATGCTGGAAGGCGTGCTCGAGGATTTCGGCGTGCGCGGAGAGATCATCCAGGTTCGTCCCGGTCCCGTCGTCACGCTTTACGAGCTGGAGCCGGCGCCGGGGATCAAGTCCTCCCGCGTCATCGGACTTGCCGACGATATCGCCCGCTCGATGAGCGCGATCGCCGCGCGTGTCGCCGTGGTGCCGGGCCGCAACGCCATCGGCATCGAACTGCCCAACCAGGGCCGCGAGACGGTTTACCTGAAGGAACTGCTTTCCAGCCGCGATTTCGAGACCAGCAAGGCCAAGCTCGCCCTTTCCCTCGGCAAGACAATCGGCGGCGAATCGGTGATTGCCGATCTTGCCAAGATGCCCCACCTGCTCGTCGCGGGTACGACGGGTTCGGGTAAGTCGGTCGCCATCAACACGATGATCCTGTCGATCGTCTACCGCCTGCCGCCGGAAAAATGCCGGCTGATCATGATCGATCCGAAAATGCTGGAACTCTCGGTCTATGACGGCATTCCGCATCTGCTCGCGCCCGTCGTCACCGATCCGAAGAAGGCCGTGGTCGCGCTGAAATGGACCGTGCGGGAGATGGAAGACCGCTACAAGAAAATGTCCAAGATCGGCGTGCGCAACATCGACGGCTTCAACAACCGGGTCGAACAGGCTTGCAAGAAGGGCGAATCGATCACCCGCACGGTCCAGACCGGTTTCGACCGCGATACCGGCGAGGCGGTCTACGAGACCGAGGAATTCGATCTCAGCCCGATGCCCTATATCATCGTCATCATCGACGAGATGGCCGACCTGATGATGGTGGCCGGCAAGGATATCGAGGGCGCGGTCCAGCGGCTGGCGCAGATGGCGCGCGCCGCCGGCATCCACGTGATCATGGCGACCCAGAGGCCGTCGGTGGATGTGATCACCGGTACGATCAAGGCGAACTTCCCGACCCGTATTTCCTTCCAGGTGACGTCGAAGATCGATTCACGCACCATTTTGGGCGAGCAGGGCGCCGAACAGCTGCTCGGCATGGGCGATATGCTCTATATGGCCGGCGGCGGCCGTATCCAGCGCGTGCACGGGCCGTTTGTCGCCGACAATGAAGTCGAGGAGATCGTCGGCTTCCTGAAGGCGCAGGGCGTGCCGGAATATCTCGACGCGATCACCGAGGATGACGAGGAAGACGGCGGCGAGGGCGGCGGCGGTTCGGCCGGCAATCTTTCCGATTCGGCCGATCCCTACGATCAGGCCGTTGCCGTGGTGCTGCGCGACGGCAAGGCGTCGACATCCTATATTCAGCGGCGGCTGGGAATCGGTTACAATCGCGCGGCCTCGCTCATCGAACGGATGGAGGAAGAGGGTGTCATCGGTCCCGCCAACCACGCCGGAAAACGCGAAATTCTCGTGCCCGCCGAAGAGGATGTCCTGTAGGGCGCGGTGACCGGCGACCACACTCATGCCGCAGTTTGAAAACATAGGTTCCTGGTCGTCAGGAGATGCAAATGAACCAGACTGATTCACCCCTCAGGACCCGACGTTTTATGCTGCGCGCGATGGGTCTGGCCGCCGCCGCGCTGCTGTTTGGCGCGGGGGTCCCGCAGGCCCGGGCCCAGGAAGGGGCCGCACAGAGAATTGCCGATCATTTTTCCGCCGTCAAAACCATGACCGGTGAGTTCGTCCAGTTCAGCCCGAGCGGTCGGCAGACCGGCGGCAAATTCTTCATAGAGCGCCCTGGAAAGTTGCGTTTCAACTATGAGGATCCGTCTCCCGTGCGGGTGATCGCGGACGGCAAATCGGTGGTCATCGGCAACCGGAAACTCCAGACCTGGGATATCTATCCGCTTTCAAAGACACCGCTGAAGCTCCTGCTTTCGGAGCGGATCAACCTGGAGGGGGATACGGTGAAATCCGTCAAGGTCGAGCCCGACCTGACGACCATCGTGCTCGGCAACAAATCCATCTTCGGCGATTCAACCATCACCATGATGTTCGACACCAAGTCCAACGAGTTGCGGCAATGGACCATCACCGACGCGCAGGGCAAGGCGACATCGGTCATGATCTTCAATGTGCGCACTGATGTGAAGTTCGCCGACAATGTGTTCGAGATCCCCTATTATCAGGTCCACCGTTCACGCGGCAGCGACCGGTAAATCGGTCCGCACGGCATCTTTTCCAATTTATTGTGGTCATTTGCGCCGGCGGGCGCTATGCCGGCTGAACAATCGTGTCCAGCGAGATATCGTCCGGGCAGCCTGAGAATTCCCGGAGGGACATGTGAAGCATTTCTCCATCGCCACATGGAACATCAATTCGGTGCGCCTGCGCCTGCCGCTCGTGCTGTCGCTGCTTGAGGATCAGGCGCCCGATATATTGTGCCTGCAGGAAACCAAATGTCCGAATGACCTGTTTCCGACCAAGGAACTGAAAAAAAGCGGCTATGAGCACATCGAGATTCACGGTCAGAAGGGCTATCACGGCGTCGCGATCATCTCGAAACTGCCGCTTGAACATGTCAACCGGATGGATTTCTGCGCGATGGGCGACACGCGCCATATCTCGGCGATCGCCGAAGCCGGCGGGCGGCCCATCCGCATCCATAATTTCTACGTGCCGGCGGGCGGCGACGAGCCGGATCGCGACGTTAACCCGAAATTCGCCCACAAGCTTGATTTTCTCGAGGAGATGAAGGCGCTCCATTCGGAGGCCGAAAGGAGCGACGGCGTTTCGTCCATTCTGGTCGGCGACCTCAACATCGCGCCGCTGGAGACCGATGTCTGGTCGCACAAGCAGCTGTTGAAGGTGGTCAGCCATACGCCGGTGGAGACCGACGGACTGAATGCGGTGCAGGCGCGGGGCGCCTGGGTCGATCTGATGCGCCAGCATATTCCCGCGGAGGAGAAGATCTTCACCTGGTGGAGCTACCGGGCGCGCGACTGGGATGTATCGGACAGGGGCCGCAGGCTCGACCACATCTGGTCATCGGCCGATCTTTCGCCGGCGCTTGCGGGCGTCACCGTCATGCGCGAAGCGCGCGGCTGGGAACGCCCGTCGGACCATGTGCCGGTCTTCGCGCGGTTCACGTTCTGAAGTCTTTTCCGGCGCGCCTATTTGTCCGCCGCATCGGTCTCGAAGCGTGGAGACAGCCTGCCGATCTCGCCGAGCATCGCGGCGAGATTGTTTTTCACGCGGTCCTGCAGCATGCGCGCGATTTCCGGATATTCCTCCATCATGCGGCGGAACATCGGCCTCTGGATGCGCATGACCTCGCTGTCCTCGAGCGCCATTGCCGTCGTCTTGCGGCTGGCCGATGAGATAATCGCCAGTTCGCCGAGAAGATCGCCGGCTTCGGCCTCGCCGATCTGCGCCGGTTTTCCCTTGCGGTCGCGGCGCAAAAGCTTGAAGCGGCCCGACATGACGACAAAGGCGCAGTCGGCCGAGGACCCCTCGTGAAACAACGGGCGGTTCTTCGCCACGTTCTTGCGCTCGGCGCCAAATGCGATGAGCCGAAGCATTTCGTCACTGAAGTCCCTGAACAGCGGCACTTTCGACAGCAGCGAGATATCGTCGGTCAGGGCCATCTTTGCAGCAACTCCCGGGTTTGGCGCCGTTTCAGGCCGTTCCGTCAGGGAACGATCTTGTATCCGCCGCTCTCGGTGACCAGGATCTCGGCATTCGACGGGTCGCGCTCGATCTTCTGGCGCAGCCTGTAGACATGGGTCTCGAGCGTGTGGGTGGTCACGCCGGAATTGTAGCCCCAGACCTCCTCAAGCAGGACGTCGCGCGTCACCACCTTTTCGTCGGCGCGATAGAGGTAGCGGATGATCGCCGATTCCTTCTCCGTCAGCCTGATCTTGCTGCCCTTGTCGTCGACCAGCAGTTTCTGGCTCGGCTTGAAGGTGTAGGGCCCGACGGTAAAGGTCGCGTCCTCGCTCTGCTCGTGCTGGCGAAGCTGCGCGCGCACGCGGGCCAGAAGCACGGCAAAGCGGAACGGCTTGGTCACATAGTCGTTGGCGCCCGCCTCGAGGCCGAGGATCGTATCCGAATCGGTGTCGTGTCCGGTGAGCATGATGATCGGTGCCTTGAAGCCGCCTTTTCTGAGCAGCTTCACGGCTTCGCGGCCGTCCATATCCGGAAGGCCCACATCCATGATCAACAGGTCGATATGGTTGCCCCGGGCAGCCTGAATGCCTTTTGCCGCCGACGATTCCTCAATGATCGAGAACTCCTCATACAGAGAAAGCTGCTCGACAAGGGTCTCGCGCAGATCGTCGTCGTCGTCGACGAGAAGGATGGTTCTGGCCGTCATGCAATCCCTCCGCATGCGATTGTGATGTGTCTTAATCTCAGGCATCTAAATAGTCCTGTTCGCATCAATGTAAAAGTGCTCTACACGCTGAGCACACTGAGCTGTGATCCCGGAGATCAATTTGTGAAGAGCACGATAGACACCGATTGCGTCAAAAACCAAGCGTTACGGCATGTTATTGTTAACCGCAAGCCGCGGTCCGATGTACGGCCTTTACGACATCTGTCTGGTGCTCGATTGGAACATTCGCGAGCGGCGCAGGTTTCGCGGCAGCGCGATTTTCCTGCATCTTTCATCGCCGCCCGTCCGAACCGACGCGCTAGCGCGGCGGGTTGTCCAGTCCGCCCATGCGGCAGACTTCGAGATATTCCTCGTCCGTCACCGGTTGTACCGACAGGCGCATGGAGTTCACCAGCGCCATATCGGCCAGCGCCGGATTGGCCTTGACATCCTTGAGCGTGACCGGGTTGGGCATGTCGCGGACGGCCTTGACGTCGACGCATTCCCAGCGTTCGTCGTCGGTGGTGGAATCGGGATGGATTTCGGCGCAGACCTCGACTATCCCGACCACTTCGAGACCGATATTGGAATGGTAGAAGAAGCCCTTGTCGCCCAATTTCATGGCGCGCATATTGTTGCGGGCCTGGTAGTTGCGGATGCCGTCCCACTCTTCGCCTGCATCGCCCTTGGCCTTCTGGTCGTCCCAGGACCAGCTGTCGGGTTCGGATTTAAAAAGCCAGTAGGCCATGCTTATGCTCCAGGTTTGTTGAAGACCCAATTGTAGGGCCGGATATCGACGGAAGCGAAGAGACCGGCCTTTGCGTAGGGGTCGTCGTCCGCTATTCTTTGCGCTTCATCCGCATCGCCGGCCTCGACGATGACAAGGCTGCCGCACGGATCGCCGTTTGCGTCCAGAAAAGGCCCGGCCATCTTCAGCATGCCCTTGTCGTTGAGGCCGTTGAGATAATTCACATGATCGGGCCTTGCCTTCAAGCGAAGATCGAGGCTGCCGGGCTTGTCGTTGCAGATGAGAGCATAGAGCATCGTTTTTCGGGTTCCTTTCGCCTATTCGGACCTCAGCGGACGGCTCATCAGGCCGTCTATTGCCTTTTCGACATCCATCTTGCCGTCGATGATGGCGGCGACGGCCTGTGTGATCGGCATATCGATGTTCTTCTCCCGGCTGATCCTTGCGGCGATGCCGGCGGTGAATGCCCCTTCGGACAGGGGCGCGCCGGGCGCCATCAGTTCGCCGGGTGCGCGGCCTTCGCCGAGGGCGATGCCGAAACGCAGATTGCGTGACTGCCGGCTGGTCGCGGTCAGGACGAGATCGCCCAGGCCCGACAGGCCGCGTATGGTTTCGCGCTCCGCGCCATGCGCCTCCGCAAACCGCATCAGTTCGGCAAGCCCGCGGGCGATCAGCGCCGCGCGTGCCGATTCGCCGAGCCCCCTGCCCTCGACGATGCCGCAGGCGATGGCCAGCACGTTCTTCAGCGATCCGCCGATCTCGACGCCTATTACGTCGCCGGAGGCATAGAGCCGGAAGGTGTTGCCCGAGAGCCTTTGCGCCGCGTCCTTTGCGATGCCGATATCGGCGGCTGCCAGGGTCATCGCCGTTGGCAGTCCACGGGCGATATCGGCGGCAAAACCCGGACCGGACAGCACGGCAACCGGATTGTGGGGTTGTTCTTGCAGAGCAATGTCGGCAAGAAACTGACCGTTTTTTTGCTCAATCCCCTTGGCGCAGACGACAAGACATGCGTCCGGTGCGATGTGGTCGCGATTGTCCTGGAGTGCCTGACGTAAATTCTGCGCCGGAACGGCCAGCAGGATATAGGAAGCCGAGGCGAGTGCGGCTGGCTCCGCCGTCGGGTAGACATTTGCCGGCAGGGCGATACCGGGCAGCGCTTTTTCATTTGTCCCGTCCGCTGCGATCCTCGCCATTTGCTGTTCGTCGCGGCCAACGAGACTGACGGCGCGGCCCCCGGCGGCGGCCACGGCGGCAAGCGCCGTTCCGAAGGCGCCCGCTCCGAGCACGGCAATATCGGCCCCGTCGCTCATACTTTGATTCCCCGCTTGCCGTGCCCGACGAGCGCGGCAGCCTCATTATCGAGTGGCCAGCGCGGCCTTGGCGCGATGTCGAGGCTGTCGGCCGGCAGGCCTTGCGCCATCCGTTCGGCCGCGGCCCAGGCGATCATCACGGCATTGTCTGTGCAAAGGCGATGTGGCGGGGCGACAAACCGGAACCCTTTTTCGCCGCACAGATCCGTCAGGGTCTGTCGAATGGCCGCATTTGCGGCAACGCCGCCGGCGACGACGAGCGTTGGTTTCACATCGTAGGTCGAAAACTCGTCAAGGAAACGCTCAAGGCTGCGGCCGATCCGCTCGCGCAGCGTCACGGCGATGGTGTGCTGAAACGACGCGCAGATATCGGCGATGTCCTTGTCGCTGACCGGGGCGATCGCCTCAGCCGCTTGCCGTACCGCCGTCTTGAGGCCGGAGAATGAAAAGTCGAGGCGCGTCTCGCCGCGCAGTGGGGTCGGGAAGTCGAACCGGGTCGCATCGCCCTGGTTTGCCGCCTTCTCAACAGCCGGGCCGCCGGGATAGGGCAGGCCGAGCAGTTTCGCCGTCTTGTCGAAGGCCTCGCCGAGCGCATCGTCGATCGTGGTGCCCCAGCGCTCATAGTCACTGATGCCGCGCACAAGGACCATCTGGGTATGGCCGCCCGAAACCAGCAGAAGGAGATAGGGAAATTCGAGGCCGTCCGTCAGCCGGGCCGTCAGGGCATGGCCCTCGAGGTGATTGATGGCGTAAAGCGGCTTGCCCGACGCGGCCGACAACGCCTTTGCCGTCATCAGGCCGACGATCAGGCCGCCGATGAGGCCCGGTCCGGCGGTGGCGGAAACGGCATCGAGCGCCTGCAGAGACGTTTGTGCGTCGCTCAGCGCTTGTTCGACAAGCCTGTCCAGCATGTCGACATGGGCGCGTGCGGCAATCTCGGGGACGACGCCGCCGAAGGCGGCATGCTCGTCGAGTTGGCTGAAGACCACATCCGACAGAATGTCGCCGCCGCCGTCGTCGTGACGTCGCACGACGGCCGCTGCCGTCTCGTCGCAGCTTGTTTCAATCCCAAGAATGCAGATTGAGGTGTCCATCGGCCGTTTCGGTGATTGCGGAACGCTTTATTCCTGTTTACCTGTGCCTCTGGTAATAACGGAATTCGATAGATGCAAACAAAACCTTTCCGTATCGGCACACGGGGAAGTCCGCTGGCGCTGGCGCAGGCGGAGGAAACGCGCGACCGGCTCATGGCCGCGCACGGTCTTGATGCGGACGCGTTCGAGATCGCGGTCATTTCGACAAAGGGCGACCGTGTGACGGACAGGCCGCTTGCCGAGATCGGCGGGAAGGGGCTGTTTACGGAAGAAATCGAAGCGCGGCTTTCCGATGGCCGCATCGACATTGCCGTGCATTCGTCAAAGGATATGCCGACCGTCCTGCCCGACGGACTTTACCTGTCGGCCTTCCTGCCGCGTGAGGACGTGCGTGACGCCTTCATCAGCCACAATGCCGGCTCGCTTGAGGCCCTGGCGGAGGGCGCGGTTGTCGGTACGTCGTCGCTGAGGCGCCAGGCGCTGGTGCGCCGCCTGCGGCCCGACCTCAAAGTGGTCTCGCTTCGCGGCAATGTCCAGACCCGCATGCGCAAGCTTGAGGAAGGCAGCGTCGATGCCACCCTGCTTGCCATGGCCGGGTTGAAACGTCTCGGTCTTCAGGCCAGCGCAAGCGATGTCATGGAGCCCGAAACATTCCTTCCGGCCCTCGGCCAGGGGGCGATCTGCGTCGAAAGCCGGATGGGCGACAGCGCCGTGGACGATATGCTCGCGCCGATCAACGACGAGGCGACGAGCCGTTGCCTGCATTGCGAACGGTCGTTTCTTGCCGCGCTCGACGGCTCGTGCCGCACCCCCATCGCCGGGCTGGCGAGGGCTGAGGGCGACGGCCTGTCTTTTACCGGCATGGTTCTCAATCCCGAGGGAACGCAGGCATTCGACATCGAATGCAGCGGCGCCCTGGCCGACGCCGCCAGTCTCGGCCGTGAGGCGGGCGTTGAGATCCGCCGCAAGGCGGGCCGGGCCTTTTTCGAAAGCTGGACGTAAACCGTGCGGGTGCTGGTGACGAGACCGGAACCCGGCGCCTCGTCGACCGCCGGGCGGCTGCGCGCGCTCGGGTATGAAACGGTCCTGATGCCGATGACGCGCATTGTCGATATGGCTGCGGATATGAACGGCGTTGCGAACGCCGCGGCCTTTGCCGTCACGAGCGCGTCGGCCGTACGGTCATGGCAGTCGCGCGGTATCGGGTCTGATCTTTTTCAGCGTCCGCTCTATGCGGTCGGCGCCAGAACGGCCGCGGTCGCCCGGGACAGCGGTTTCAAATCCGTCACCGTGGGTGACGGCGACGGCTCGCATCTTGCCCGTCTCGTCGAGGACGATGTGCGCTCGGGCAGGCTGCGGCTCACCGATGAAGCGCCGCTGGCCTATCTGTGCGGCAAGGTGCGGCATGGCGGTTTCGAGGTTCGACTCCGCGAGCTGGATGTGCCGCTCAAAACCGTTGAAATCTACGATATCGAGGAAATAAGTTATCCAACTGACTTTATTCTGAACGCCTTGTCTGCCGGCGAAAAATCCGCCGTCCTGCTTTATTCGCGTGTGGCGGCCGATTGTTTCTTTCAGCTCTGCAACAGCCAGACAATTGTTAATCAATTGAAAGATATAAGCTTTTTTTGCATGAGTGAAAATGTTCTGGAAGCCGTGCCGGAAAATCTGAGATCCCATGCACGGATTTCGCCTGCGCCGGACGAGGAAAGCCTCCTGTCATTGCTCCCAGGGAGCGACAAATTGTTCTGACTATTTCGGTTGCCGCGTCTTCCATCAAAAATCGGCGGATATTAGTTTCGACGCAGGCAATTTGCCGTCCCCTAAACCGCTTCGTCCAAACGCTCAAGAGGATTATTCATGGCACAGGGCAGCAAGCCGCGTCATTCCCGCAGGACCCGCAAACCGGTCACCATCGATCTGGAGCCGGAGGCCGTCAAAAAAGGCGATCCGGACGCGAAGGGCGACACGGCAAAGAGCGCGTCGGAGAAGAAGCCAGCCGGCGGAAAGACCGGCGGTGCCGCCGGTGCCAAGACAAGCGGAGCCAAAGCGGACGGCGATAAGAGCGCGGGCGTAGCTGCCGACGCTGGAAAGGCCGAGCGGGTTACGGAGCAGGCCGCCCGTGCCGCTGCGGCAATGCCGAAATCAACTGCAAAGAAAGCCGACGCGGCCGCCGGGCCCCCAAAATCCGAACAGCCGGCCAAATCCGACACGGTATCCCGATCCTCGGATGATTCGGGTTCCTCCGGCCATGCGGGCGGCAGCGGGGCACGTCAGCCGACCGGTGGCGGCGGCCACCGGCCGCTGGTCGCCGGGCTTGTCGGCGCGGTGATCGCGGTTGCGGCCTTCGCGGGTCTGCAATGGTCCGGTATCCTGCCGGCATCCGGCGGCGGGTCGGGCGAGGTCGCCGCGCTCAAACAGTCTTTTGCCGCTTTGGAACAGCAGGTCTCGGACGCATCGGCCTCTGCCGTCAGCGCCATTGAAAGCAGGGTTTCCGCCTTGGAAAATGCGGCGCCGTCTTCGGGCGGACAGGACGTTACGGCCCTCGATTCACGTGTGTCTTCGCTTGCCGACAGGGTTGAGAGCCTCGCCTCGTCGGGCGGCGGCGGGCCCGGCGTGGCGGACAGGATATCGGCGGTCGAGAGCGCGCAGACAACACTGCAGGCCGACGTCAGGAAGCTCGCCGGTGAACTGTCGGCCCTGACCGGACGCGTCGGCGCGGATGAAGGCCAGCAGGCTTCGGCTGTCAAGGCGCTCGAGGACCGTGTGGCCTCGGTCGAGAAATCGCTTTCCGGACCGCGGGAAGATATCAAGGTCGCCCGCGCCCTGGCCGCGGCGAGCCTGAAGGCCGCCATCGACCGGGGCGGCTCCTTCATGGCGGAGCTCGAGGCCTTCGCCAGTGTCGACGGCGACAGCCCGGCAATCGCGCAGTTGCGGTCCTACGCTGCGAGCGGCGTGCCGTCGCGGTCCGCCCTGATCAGCACGTTTCCGAACATCGCCAGCGCCATGATCAATGCCGCTGACGGATCGGGCGCGGATGCCGGCTGGTTTGACCGGCTGGTCGACAGCGCGTCCTCGGTGGTCAAGGTGCGGCCCGTCGGGGACGTGTCGGGCGACAGTGCGGATGCGATCGTCGCCCGCATGGAGTTCAAGCTGAACAATGGCGATCTGCAGGGCGCCATCGATGAATGGAAAACCCTTCCGGAGGCTTCGCGAACGGTCTCGAAGGACTATGAGAGCAACCTTCAGGCACGCCTGACCGTGGAAAAGATCGTCGCCGGAACCGTCAACGCCGCCCTGCCGGGGGAAAGCACCGGCGCCGCGCCGGCATCCTCCGATACAACACAGCCGGTCCAGGCTGGGGATAACAACTGAAATGATCCGCTTGCTTATCTATATCGCCCTTGTTCTTGCGCTCGGCTTCGGGTTTGCTTGGCTGGCCGACAGGCCCGGCAATCTCGCCATCACCTGGCAGGGTCAGCTTATTGAAATGTCGCTCATGGTGGCGGTTTCGGGCATTGTGGGGCTGATCGCCATCATCATGATCGGCTGGTGGCTGATCCGCAATATCATCGCTTCACCCCATCTGGTGTCCCGCTATTTCCGGGCGCGCAAACGCGACCGCGGTTACCAGGCGCTGTCGACGGGGCTCATCGCCGCCGGGGCCGGCGATGCGGCGACGGCGCGCAAGATGACGCAGCGCACGGCGGGTCTGCTGAGTGCCGATCAGGAGCCGCTGATCCATCTGCTCGACGCGCAGACGGCGCTGATCGAGGGCAAGAACGATGCGGCGCGCGCCAAGTTCGAGGCGATGGTTGACGATCCGGAAACGCGCGAATTGGGATTGCGCGGCCTCTATCTTGAGGCGCGGCGGCTGGGCGCGATGGAAGCGGCTCAGCATTA
>NZ_CFHWAF010000050.1:0-29981 GCF_984452065.1 Hoeflea sp.
CAAGAAGATCCGCAAGGCAAAGACGGACCCCGAGCCGCTCCCGGGTGACGTCGAGGGCCTTGCCGGGCGGCCGGAAGCCGAAAACCTTGTCGGCATTTACGCGGCGCTGTCCGATTCGATGCGCGAGGCGGTGATCGCCGAGTTTGGCGGCCAGCAGTTCTCCGCCTTCAAGCCGGCTTTGACGGAGCTTGCCGTCAGCGTCATGTCGCCGATCAACGACGAGATGCGGCGTCTTCTGGAGAGCCCCGACCACATTGACGATGTGTTGCGGGACGGCGGCGAACGGGCCGCGGCCATCGCCGGCCGAACCATGAACGATGTCAAGGATATCGTCGGCCTGCTTCGCTGAATCGCGCCCGGTTCGCGCTGGGGACTGCGGGAAACTAACGCTTGCCGCGGCGCTGGGCCGGTGGCAAACTCCGCGCCATGGTATCGAAACGACTATCCAGGGAAGAGGGTCACCGGCGTAAATTCCTTGCCGTGATCGACGATACGCCGGAATGCGAGCGGGCGGTTCATTATGCCGCCAGCCGTGCCAGGCGCACCAACGGGGTCCTCGTCCTGATCTACGTCATTGAACCCGGCGACTTCCAGCACTGGCTCGGTGTCGAGGAAATCATGAAGGCCGAGCAGCAGGAAGAGGGCAATGCCGCCCTTGAGCGCTTTGCCGCGCAGGTCAGGGAGAACAGCGGTATCGAGCCCGAACTGCAGATCCGCATGGGCACGACCGTGGATGAAATTCATGCGCTGATCGAGGAAGATCAGGACATCGCGATCCTCGTCCTGGCGTCCGGATCGGCAAAGGACGGGCCCGGGCCGCTCGTTGCCTCCATCGCCGGCCGCGGCGCCGCTTTTCCCATTCCGGTCACGGTGATACCGGACGCTCTGAGCGACGAGGACATCGAAGCGCTGAGCTGAGGGCGGCGCCGTACGGGTCTTCGTCACCGCGTCTCCTTGAAGTCGCACGCCATGTGCCTTATTTTCCAGCCATATTCAGGCGGGCCTCTGCGAAGCGCCGCCCCGGCTCAGGAGTACAGCCAATGTTCATACAGACCGAAGCCACGCCCAACCCGGCAACGCTCAAATTTCTGCCCGGAAAGGTGGTTTACGAGGGCGGTTCCGCCGATTTTCGCGATCCCGACAGCGCCGCCGAAGCCTCGCCTCTGGCAGCGCGCCTGTTCGCGATACACGGCGTGACGGGCGTATTTTACGGCTATGATTTCATCACGGTGACCAAGGATGACGCCGATTGGCAGCATCTCAAGCCGGCGATCCTCGGTGCGATTATGGAACACTTCATGTCCGGCGAACCGGTCATGAACAACGAAGCCGCGCCGGAGCTTGAGGATGAAGGCGAGTTCTATGACGAGGCCGATGCAACGATCGTGGCGACCATCAAGGAACTCCTGGAAACGAGGGTGCGCCCGGCCGTTGCACAGGATGGCGGCGACATAACGTTCAGGGGCTACAAGGAGGGACGCGTGTTCCTGCACATGAAGGGCGCATGCGCGGGCTGTCCGTCGTCAACGGCGACCTTGAAGCACGGCATTCAGAACCTTTTGCGCCATTTCGTCCCGGAAGTTCAGGAAGTCGAGGCCGTCTAGCCGCGGCTGCACGCCCGCTTTACGACACGCAACACGATGAATCTGCGCGGGGGCGACGAGCGGATGTCCGAAAAATGCTGGAAATAGGCGGGGAACGGATCTTTGTGGCCGATTCCGGCGGCGATCTGCCCGCCCTGCTTTTTGTCCATGGCATCATGATGGACGGGACTGTCTGGGACAAACAGGTCGCGGCCTTTGAGGCGCGATACCGTGATCTTGCGGCAAGGGCGCGTCAGGACGTCACGATCAATGACTATGTGACCACCGATGAGCGTTCGCAGATCGGGCTCCTTGCGCAGATCACCTTGCCGACGACGATCATCGGTGGTGACGGGGATCTGGTCTGCAAGCCGGGCGCCAGCACCTATATGGCCGAGCGCATACCCGGCTGCACCGACGGGGTTCATGTCATCGCCGGCGCCGGGCATGCGCCGTTCCTGACCCGGCCGGATGAATTCAACGCCATACTGGCCGGCGCGCTTGAAGCCCATGATCACGCTTGCGGTTGATACCTCCGCCGGCGATTGCGCGGCCTGTGTTTACGATTCGTCCGGACGCGGCGAGATCGGCCGGTCGGTCGAGCGCATCGGCCGCGGCCATGCCGAGCGGCTCTTCCCCGTCATTGCGCACGCCTTGCAGGAGGCGGGTGTGGTCTACAGCGATCTTCAGCGCCTCGGCGTGTGCATCGGCCCGGGCTCCTTTACCGGGCTGCGTGTCGGGGTTTCCGCGATGCGCGGGCTTTCCCTTGCCTTGGGCATACCGCTCGTCGGGGTGACAGCGTTCGATGCGCTCATGGTCCGGGCACAACCTGGCAAACCGGCATTGGTCGCTCTCGATGCGCGCCGCGGCGAGGTCTACGCCCAGCTTTTCGATGCAAAGCACCGGCCGGCGGGTGATCCAGCCGCCATGCCGCCCGAAGCGGCCGCGGACATTGCCGTTGAGGCTGGCGCCCTGCTGCTGGGGTCCGGCGCCGCCCTCGTCGCCGGGGCGCAGGATGCGCCCGGCCCGTCGCCCGTCGTGTCGACGGTCGATATTGGCGCGGTGGCCGAACTGGCGGCCGAAATGGAAAACCCCGCTGATTCTCCAAAACCGCTCTATCTTCGCGCCGCCGACGCCAAGCCGCAGGCGGGTTTTGCCGTCAGCCGCCGGGAGATACGCCCGTGACGGCCTCGTCACTGTTCGGATGGGGCGAGGAATTCGAGATCGTGCCGATGACGCCCGCCGACTGCGCCGATGCATCGGCGCTGCATGCGGACGGATTTTCCCGCCCCTGGACGGACGGAGAGATTGAAGCGCTGCTGGTGCAGGAACCCGTCTTCGGCTTTGTCGCCCGCCGTCCCGGCAGGTGGGCGAAGGCCGGCGGTTTTGTGCTGGCCCGTCTTGTCGAGGGCGAGGCGGAAATCCTGACCCTGGCCGTCAGGCCGAAACACAGACGGTCCGGCATTGGCTGGCGGCTGATGGGTGCGGTTTTGCGCAATCTGCGCTCCGAGGGCGCCGAAAGCCTGTTTCTGGAAGTGGACGAGGGCAATGAGGCCGCGCTGTCGCTCTACCGCAAGATCGGCTTTGCCAAGGTGGCCGAGCGTGCGGCTTATTACGACGAGGGCGGTGGAGCGAAGACGGCGGCGCTTGTCATGCGGCTCGATCTTGGGTAGGCCAGTCCGTGAATTTGCAATGTGGCGGCTGTGAGGTTGCGCGTGACAGATCAGGTAAAGTCTCTTGAGCAATTGTGCGTTGAACGCGGCATGCGCATGACCGAGCAAAGACGCGTTATCGCCCGGGTGCTCGAGGGGGCGGCCGATCATCCGGATGTCGAGGAACTCTACAGACGGTCCGTCGAGGTTGATCCGAACATCTCGATTTCGACTGTCTATCGTACGGTCAAGCTCTTCGAGGATGCCGGCATTATCGAGCGTCATGATTTTCGTGACGGCCGCTCACGCTACGAGACCGTGCCCGACGAGCATCATGACCACCTGATCGATCTCAAAACCGGGCGGGTGGTTGAGTTCCAGTCCGCCGAGATCGAGGCCCTGCAGGAAAAGATCGCCCGTGAACACGGCTTCAAGTTGGTGGATCATCGCCTTGAGCTTTACGGAATTCCGCTCGCCAAGACAAAGGACTGACATGATTGCCCGCTGTCCGGACAATCGCCTTGGTGCTGTGAGGCCGCGCCGGTGATCGCATGGATCCGCATTGTCGTCGTTTTGACGCTGATTGTCCTGTGGACGCTGCTTTTGCTGCCCGTCCAGCTCACATCGAACCGTTTCGGCTGGAAGCTTTCCTGGTATCTGCCGCGCTGGTGGCACCGGGTCGCGGCCCGCCTGCTGGGTCTGCGTATCATCACCCACGGCGCGCTCGACACGCACAGGCCCCTGATGATTGCCGCCAACCACAGCAGCTGGAAGGACATTGTCGTCCTGTCCTGCGTCGCCGATGTGGTGTTCATTGCAAAATCCGAGGTGCGGGACTGGCCGGTTTTCGGTTGGCTTGCCCGCTGGCAGCGCACGGTCTTCATCGAGCGCGAAAGGCGCCGCCGGACGGGCGAACAGGTCAGCGAGGTCGCCAAGAGGCTGGCCGATGGCGAGATCGTCGTCCTGTTTGCCGAAGGCACCACGTCGGACGGCAACCGGATCCTCGATTTCAAGAGTTCGCTTTTCGCCGCCGCGGCGTCGGCACTGGACGCATCGCCCACCGGCAGCGTTTCCATCCAGCCGGTCGCGGTCGCCTATACCCATGCCAACGGCGTGCCGCTCGGCCGTTACGGCCGCCCGCTTGCCGCCTGGCCGGGCGATACCGAACTGCCGCCGCACCTGATGGGCGTTCTGAGGGAGGGCGCGCTCGACGTTCAGGTGTGTTTCGGCGAGCCGGTTCGCTACGACAGGCAAAGCAACCGCAAGCGTGTGACGCGCGAAATCGAGCGGCAGGTCCGGCTGATGCATCAACACCAGCTCTACGGCGTCGATATGGCCTCATCCGCCCCGTTGACGGCCCGTTCCGAGTGACCGCGCCGATTGCGTTGATCGTGGTTTTGGCTTGACTCTGCCGCAAACAGCCGCGATTGGCTGTCGGGAACACTATATATTCCGGCAAAGCCGCCAGGCGGGCGGCCGGATCAAAACGGATACTCTAATATGCAGACCGAGACACTGACAAAGATGCCCGAAGCGGCTCACAAGAGCCCCGGAACCCATATGCGCAAGGTTTTTGTCAAGACCTATGGCTGCCAGATGAATGTCTATGACTCCGAGCGCATGGCGGATGCGCTGGCGCGCGACGGCTATCAGCCGACCGACGATCCCGAGGATGCCGATCTTTTATTGCTCAACACCTGCCATATCCGGGAAAAGGCCGCCGAGAAGGTCTATTCGGAGCTCGGCCGCATACGCCAGCTCAAGCAGGCCAGGGCCGAAGAGGGCCGCGACATGATGGTCGGCGTGGCCGGTTGCGTCGCGCAGGCGGAAGGCCGGGAAATCATCCGCCGCGCGCCGATCGTCGATCTTGTCATCGGTCCGCAGACCTACCACCTGCTGCCGCAGGCCGTCGCCCGCGCACGCAATGGCGAGAAGGTTGTCGAGACCGAATATGCGATCGAGGACAAATTCGATCACCTGCCGCGGCCGGAAAAAAAGGTCATCGCGTCGCGCGGCGTCACCGCTTTTTTGACCGTGCAGGAGGGATGTGACAAGTTCTGCACGTTCTGCGTGGTGCCCTATACGCGGGGATCCGAGGTCTCCCGGCCGGTCGGCCAGATCGTTTCGGAGGCATTGAGCCTGGTCGAGGCCGGCGTGCGCGAAATCACCCTGCTCGGGCAGAATGTCAATGCCTGGCACGGCGCCGGCCCGGACGGCCGCGAATGGGGGCTTGGCGAACTGCTGCGGCGGCTTGCCGAGATCGACGGTCTGGAACGCCTGCGTTATACGACCAGCCATCCGCGCGACATGGACGATGCGCTGATCGCGGCGCACCGCGATCTCGACAAGCTGATGCCCTATCTTCACCTGCCCGTTCAGGCAGGGTCCGACAGCGTACTCAAGGCCATGAACCGGCGCCACACGGCCGACGATTATCTGCGGCTTGTGGAAAGGATCCGGTCCGCCCGCCCCGACATCGCGCTTTCCGGGGATTTCATCGTCGGCTTCCCGGGCGAGAGCGATGCCGATTTCGAAGACACGCTGCGCCTGATCGAGACCGTGCGCTATGCACAGGCCTTTTCCTTCAAATATTCGCCCCGGCCCGGAACGCCGGGCGCCGAGCTTGGGGATCAGGTGCCCGAAGACGTGAAATCACGGCGGTTGGAGCGGCTGCAGACCCTGCTCCGCGAGCAGCAATCGGAGTTCGCGCAAGACTGTGTCGGGACCGACATCGATCTGCTGCTGGAAAAGCCCGGCAGGCTCGCCGGGCAGCTGATCGGGCGCTCTCCCTGGCTGCAGCCGGTGATAGTTGATGCAAATTCGTCGCAAATCGGTGAAATTATACGGGTGAGAATCACGCAGGCCGGCAAGAACTCGCTGTTCGCCGAGCCTTTGCAGGCCGAGACCGGGAGTACGACCGTTTGAACAAAGCAGGCACGATCAGGAAAAAGACCTCAGGATCGAAGACCGGTGCGTCCGACAAGACCCACATCGTCCTGACCTTCGAAAACAATCGTCTTGCCAGTGAGCTGTTCGGCCAGTTCGACCAGAATCTTGCCCTGATCGAGCAGAAGCTCGGCGTCGACGCGCGCGCCCGCGGCAATCAGGTGTCGATACAGGGCGAGGCTTCGGCCATAAACCAGGCCCGCAGGACGCTCGATTATCTCTACGAGCGCCTGCAGGACGGCGACGAGGTACAGGCCTCCGATGTCGAGGGCGCCATACGCATGTCCGTCGCCGCCGACGATCAGCTGACGCTTCCGACCATGGAAAACAAGGGCAAGATGGCCTTCGCGCAGGTCGCGACCCGCAAGAAGACCATCGTAGCGCGCACGCCCAACCAGGATGCCTATATCCGCGCCATGGACCGCGCCGAACTCCTGTTCGGAATAGGTCCCGCCGGCACCGGCAAGACCTATCTCGCGGTTGCCCATGCCGCGCAGCTCCTTGAACGCGGCCTGATCGAGAAGATCATCCTGTCGCGCCCCGCGGTGGAGGCCGGCGAACGTCTCGGCTATCTGCCGGGCGACATGAAGGAGAAGGTCGATCCTTATCTGCGCCCGCTCTACGACGCGCTTTACGACATGATCCCGGGCGACAAGGTCGAGCGTGCGATCACTGCCGGCGTCATCGAGATCGCGCCGCTTGCGTTCATGCGCGGCCGCACGCTGTCGAATGCCGCCGTTATCCTGGACGAGGCCCAGAACACGACGTCGATGCAGATGAAGATGTTCCTGACGCGCCTGGGCGAAAACGCCCGCATGATCGTCACCGGCGACCCCAGCCAGATCGATCTGCCGCGCGGCGTGAAGTCCGGACTGGTCGAAGCGCTTCACATCCTCAAGGGTGTTGAAGGCGTGGTGACGGTCCGCTTCCGCGACACCGATGTGGTGCGTCACCCGTTGGTGGCGCGGATCGTTGCCGCCTATGACGCGGAGAACGCCATGATTGCCGACAGCGGCAAGTCGGATGGCGGATAAAAGCCGCCGATGCCGACGGGCGCGCCGATCGACATTCAGATCAGCATAGAGGCCGACGGCTGGCCGGCCGCGGGCGTTCTCGAGGCCCTGTGCGAGCGAGCCGTCACGGCCGCGTGCGATTATCTCGCGCGTGAGGAGGGACTGCTCTTTCCGCGGGCGGGCTGCGAGCTTTCATTGCTTTTTGCCGATGACGAGACCGTAAGGGGCATCAACGACACATGGCGCGGTCAGGACAAGCCGACAAACGTGCTGTCCTTTCCGGCATGTCCGCTAAAGCCGGGAGGAATGCCCGGGCCCATGCTCGGCGATATCCTGCTGGCGCGCGAAACCGTTGCAGCCGAAGCCGGTGCGCTGGGTATCGCTTTCGATAACCATCTGACTCATCTCCTGGTGCATGGATTTTTGCATCTGTTAGGCTATGATCACGTTGATGATGACGACGCGCGGATAATGGAAGGGCTTGAGACTCGCATTTTGGCGACCCTCGACCTATCTGACCCCTATGAAAATACACCCCCGGCCTGACGAATGATGAGCGAGCAATCCAGCAGTGCGGCGCCGGCGGAGGCGTCTTCCGGTACACAGGATTCAGAAAGCGGCGAAGACCCTGGAAGTAGGCAGCTTCCGGTTGTCGTTTCCCAGCCGGACCGCAACGGCGCCGGCTGGTGGTCGCGGTTCCTGAGGCTGTTCCGGTCGTCGGACGGCTACAGCCTGCGTGAGGACCTGACCGACGCGCTGTCCGCCGACGGCCCGCTGGGCGCCGCGTTCACGCCCGAGGAGCGGGCGATGTTGCACAATATCCTGCGGTTGCGTGAGGTGCGGGTCGAGGACGTGATGATCCCGCGTGCTGAAATCATTGCTGTCGAATGCGGCATTTCGCTGGACGAGCTGATGGTGCTGTTCGAGGAATCGGGACATTCGCGCATGCCGGTCTATGGCGACACGCTGGATGATCCGCGTGGCATGGTGCACATACGCGACCTTGTCGCTCACCTGACGATACAGGCCCGCAACAAGCGGCGCGGCACGCGCAACGGCAACGCCAAATCCGCCAACGCGAACACGCCGCCGAAAAAGGAAAGATCCTCCAAGCCGGGCCAGTTCGATCTGACGCGTGTGGATCTCAGCAAAACCGTGGATGAGGCCGGCATCGTCCGCGATGTCCTCTTCGTGCCGCCGTCAATGCTCGCCTCGGACCTGATGCAGAGGATGCAGGCCATGCGCACGCAGATGGCGCTGGTGATCGATGAATATGGCGGCACGGATGGCCTCGTGTCGCTGGAAGACATTGTCGAAATGGTCGTCGGCGACATCGAAGACGAGCACGACGACGAGGCCGACATGATCACGCGTGTGTCGGAGGATGTCTTTGTCGCCGACGCGCGCGCCGAACTTGAGAACATCGCCGAGGTGATCGGCAGCGATTTCGATGTGGGTGGCAGGGCCGACGACGTCGATACACTTGGCGGCCTGATCTATTCGGCGATTGGCCGCATTCCGGCCCGCGGCGAGGTCGTCCGGGCGCTGCCGCAGTTTGAGTTCCATGTGCTGGAGGCCGATCCGCGCCGTATCCGCCGGGTGCGCATCGTGCGCCGCCGCGTGTTCGAACGCCGCCGCCGGCCCGCCAAGGGCGAGGCCGCCAGAACCGAGCCCGGGCCGAAGGACTCCGACAAGCGCTCGCAGCCCGAACCTGCCGGGCAGGACGCGCCCTGACGCCTGTCTGAGGCGCGGCTCAATCTTCCATGTTCGCAGTTGCGCGGCATAGGTAAACATCCGTCGACTTTTTGCTATAACACCTTGTGCGCTGGTGATTCGTCAGGCCGGGCGCGCGAGTTTTTGCGCACCATGCGTCGGGAAACACAGCGTTGGGCGGCACTGGAGGGGTTATGGAGCGTCTGGCAGGGAAGATTATGCTGCTTTGGGGACCAAGGCGGTGGGTCGTTTCCTTTTGTGCCGGTACCGCAGGCGTTCTGGCGCTCCCGCCTTTCGACTTCTTTGCTGTCCTGTTTATCTCGTTCACTTTGCTCGTCTGGCTCCTCGACGGTGCCAGCGGTCATGCCGATTCGGGCCCGCTCGGCCGTCTCGCTCCGGCTTTCTGGACCGGCTGGTGGTTCGGTTTCGGTTATTTCGTGGGCGGTCTTTGGTGGCTCGGCAATGCTTTGCTCATCGAGGCCGAGGAATTTGCCTGGGCCTTGCCGCTTGCGGTGCTGGGCCTGCCGGCCCTGCTGGCGCTCTTTTTTGGCCTTGCCACGGCCCTTGCGCGGCTTTTCTGGTCGGACGGGCTCGGCCGCATTTGCGCGCTTGCCGCCGGTTTCGGGCTTGCCGAGTGGCTGCGGAGCTTCGTTCTGACCGGGTTTCCGTGGAATGCCGTCGGCTACGGTCTGATGCCGACCCCCTTGATGATGCAGTCCTCGGCGCTGATCGGCATCTTCGGCATGTCGGCGCTGGCGGTGTTCATCTTCTCGGTTCCCTCCCTGATCGCCACCCGCCGCGGCCTCGTTCCCGGCTTTGCCATCGCACTGGCTCTGCTTGTCGCCCATCTCGGATGGGGCTACTGGCGGCTGGCCCAGCCTCTGCCCGAACCGGATGAATCGATTGTGCTGCGCATCGTACAGCCGTCGATTGACCAGTCCGAGAAGTGGGACGACGGCGAGCGCATGCGCATTTTCGCCACCTTGCTGGACCTGTCTTCGGCGCCCGCCGGCGACGGTCCGCAGCCGACGCATATTGTCTGGCCTGAAACCTCCGTTCCTTTCTTGCTGACCAGCAACCCGGAAGCGCTTGCCCTGATCGGAGAAACGCTGCAGGACGGCCAGACGCTGATCACCGGAGCGGTGCGCGAGGAACGCGGCGAGACCGGTGCCCGGACGCGGTATTACAATTCAATCCTGGTCATTGACGATGACGGGCAGATCACCGCTGCGGCGGACAAGCGGCACCTTGTTCCCTTCGGCGAATATCTTCCTTTGGAGGAACTGCTGCACCGGGCCGGGCTTGATACCATCGCCGAGACACCGGGCGGATTTTCTGCGGGCAGCCGGCGTTATACTGTGCCGATTGCTGGTGACAGGCGTTTTTTACCGTCAATATGCTACGAAATTATTTTCCCCGCCGAACTTCAGGCGGAAGGTCCGCCGGCGGATTTCATCCTCAATGTGACCAACGATGCCTGGTACGGCCGTACGTCCGGTCCGTATCAGCATTTTCGTCAGGCGCAATTGCGCGCGGTGGAAACCGGCCTGCCGCTTGTCCGGGCGGCAAACAACGGAATATCGGCCGTTACTGACGCGAGAGGACGCGTTGTCGATGGCATGAAACAAAACGTGATTGGTGCTGTTGATTTTGCCCTGCCGCAAAAAATGCCCGCAAATAGAGGCATCTGGTCGTCCCGGCTTGCCTTCTGGTTGATTATCGCATTGCTTTTGACCGGCGCACTGGTTTCACGTTACAGTTTTAGGAGAACTGACAATTGACGCAAAACCCTTAAAATTGCATAGATAATATTTGTAGAAGTAGAACCGCTGGTGTTGCCAATCAGTACAGTCTTCGAAACAGGGCGGGGGAGGCTATTACTTTAACAGCACCGGTGTCCGCAACCACGAGGCAGATGTATTTACATCTGCAGGAAAATGAAAATGACATCCATTGTGAATAAGAAAAAACCAAACCCCATCGATATTCATGTGGGCAGCCGAATCCGGCTGCGCCGCACCATGCTCGGCATGAGCCAGGAAAAGCTGGGTGATGCCTTGGGGATTACGTTCCAGCAAATTCAGAAATATGAGAAAGGAACCAACCGCGTCGGCGCCAGCCGTCTGCAAAACATATCGTCAATTCTGAACGTTCCGGTATCATTCTTCTTTGAAGATGCCCCGGGCGATCCGTCCACCGGTCAGCCGGGCGCTTCAGAAGCATCCAGTTCCAACTATGTCGTCGATTTTCTGTCTTCATCGGAAGGCCTGCAACTCAACAGGGCTTTTGTGAAAATCGGTGATCCGAAGGTCCGCCGCAAGATCGTCGATCTTGTCAAGGCACTGGCCGCAGACTCCGAATAGGATAAACTCTCGGGAAATGGACGAATTCAAAAGCGTCCACGCGCCTTTCCCGATTTCTTTCCCTCATCGCTATCAAGCGCCACGCGCCGAGGTTCCAGCAATGGTTCTGAAGGCTCTGTGCGCGCCACTTCATCATATCAAGATATATTTATATCGTTCTGCGCTTGTATTTGTCGGTCGTTTTGCATAACAAGTCGACATTCAGCAGCAGTTCCGAGAGGCGGGCATGGCGCGAAGCAATTATCTGTTCACGAGCGAATCGGTATCGGAGGGACACCCGGACAAGGTGTGCGACCGGATTTCGGATGAGATTGTCGATCTGATCTACAAGGAGGCGCGCAAGACGGGCGCCGACCCGTGGGCTGTTCGCGTTGCCGCGGAAACGCTGGCGACCACCAATCGCGTCGTCATTGCCGGCGAGGTACGCGTGCCGCCGTCGCTGATGAAGAAGGACAAGAACGGCAATGATGTGATCAATCCGTCCCGCTTCCGCTCCGCCGCCCGCCGCGCTATTCGCGACATCGGCTATGAGCAGGACGGCTTCCATTGGAAGAAGGCCCGTGTCGACGTGCTGCTCCACACCCAGTCCGCCGATATTGCGCAGGGTGTCGACAATGCGGCCGACAGGCAGGGCGACGAGGGCGCGGGCGATCAGGGCATCATGTTCGGCTATGCCTGCAATGAAACGCCGGATTTGATGCCGGCGCCGATCTACTATTCCCATCAGATTCTGCGGCACCTTGCGGAGGCGCGCAAGAAGGGCGAGGGCGATGCGGCCTTTCTCGGCCCGGACAGCAAGAGCCAGGTCACGATCCGCTATGTCGACGGAAAACCGCACGAAGTCACCCAGATCGTGCTGTCCACACAGCATCTTCATGACGGCTGGGATTCGCACAAGGTCCGCGAGGTCGTCGAGCCCTATATCCGCGAAGCGCTCGGCGATCTGTTGATCGCTGACGACTGCAACTGGTACATCAATCCGACCGGAAAATTCGTCATCGGCGGTCCGGACGGCGACGCCGGACTGACGGGCCGCAAGATTATCGTCGATACCTATGGCGGCGCGGCGCCCCATGGCGGTGGCGCTTTTTCCGGCAAGGACACCACCAAGGTCGACCGTTCCGCCGCCTATATGGCGCGCTATCTTGCCAAGAACATCGTCGCCGCGAAGCTCGCCGAACGCTGTACCATCCAATTGTCCTACGCCATAGGGGTTGCGCAGCCGCTGTCCATCTATGTCAACCTGCACGGCACCGGTAAAGTGTCCGAAGAGCAGGTGGAAGAAGCGATTCGCGAAGTGATTGACCTGTCGCCGACCGGAATTCGCCGCCATCTGGATCTCAATCGTCCGATCTATGCCAAAACGGCCGCCTATGGGCATTTTGGACGCAAGAGCGGCCGCGACGGCTCGTTTTCCTGGGAAAAGACCGACCTTGTGAAGGCGCTGAAAGCCGCGCTCAAGGCCAGGACGGCAAACGGTGCCGCGCAACCGGCGGCCGTGCTATGATCGGCTGACCGAAAGGCCAATCGTTCAGGAAGCCCATCGCGATGTCGTCCGAGCGTCCCACACGTGCGACGGAGGCGTTCTTCGGCCGCCGCAAAGGCAAGGCGCTGCGGCCGGCGCAGGCCAAGGCGCTCTCGGTGCTGCTGCCGGCGTTGCGGCTTGATCCGGAAACGTCCGCGCCAACGGATCTGTCCGCGCTCTTCGGCCGGGCGTTCGACAATTATCGCCTCGAAATCGGATTTGGCGGCGGCGAGCATCTCCTCTACCGCGCCCGCGCCATGCCGCGGACCGGTTTTATCGGTGTCGAGCCCTTCGTGAACGGCCTCGCCAAATGTGTCGCCGCTCTGGCGGCCGACCCCTTGGACAATATCCGCCTTTACGACGACGACGCCACCCGCCTTCTGGACTGGCTGCCCGAGGCCTCGCTCGATCAGGTCGATCTGCTGTACCCGGACCCGTGGCCGAAAAAGAAGCACTGGAAGCGCCGCTTCGTCTCTCCGGTGAATCTGGAGCGGATCGCACGGGTGCTCAAACCCGGCGGATTGTTCTGTTTTGCCTCCGACATCGACAGCTATGTGAACTGGACGCTGCTCCACACGGGCAATGATCCGCGGTTCTCCTGGCTGGCCGAATGCGCCGACGACTGGCGTCTTGCCTTCAAGGGATGGCCCGGCACGCGCTATGAGGCAAAGGCGCTGCGCGAAGCGCGCGTCCCGGCCTATCTGACATTCGAGCGAAGATAGGCGTCAACCGCCTTGCAATCTGCGGGCTTCAAGAGTATATGAGGCCAAAATCTTGATCATCCTGAGCAAGAGTGGGCCGCACGGACCCGCTCTTTTTTGTTACTTGGGTCCGGATACGGACCCTGCTTCAAGGGGCGGCGTTTGGCTGAGCGGACACTTTTGCGCGACAGCGACGGGGACCGGCTGATAACCGAGACCGGACTGGATGCGCGTATCGCATCCATTGTCGAGCCGGTGGTCGTGTCCATGGGCTGTCGCCTGGTGCGTGTGCGGCTTTCAGGTCAGAACGGCCTGACGCTTCAGATCATGGCCGAGCGCGAGGACGGCACGATGACGGTCGAGGACTGCGAGGCCCTGTCGCGCGCGCTTTCGCCGGTGCTCGACGTTGAGGATCCGGTGGATCGGGCCTATCATCTGGAGGTGTCGTCGCCGGGAATAGACCGCCCGATGGTGCGCAAATCCGATTTTCAGCGCTGGACCGGCCATCTGGTCAAGTGCGAGACGGCGGTCATGGTTGCGGACCGCAAGCGCTTCCGCGGAACCATATCGCAGGTCGACGACGAGGGCTTTCTGCTGACCCGGGATCAGGCCAGCTACGGCGACGAGCCGACGGTTCGCATACCGTTTGAGGCGTTGAGCGAAGCAAAGCTCGTTTTGACCGGTGATCTCATTCGCGACGCCCTGGCCGCGGACAAGGCCGCCAAGGCGGCGCGCGATGCAAAGGAAGTGCCGTCCGACGGCGACGGCTGAACTCAGAACAGGCGGCACATGCCGCACCATGCCATGTGATGGAGACCAAAATGGCAGTTAGTGCAAACAGGCTCGAACTTCTTCAGATTGCCGATGCGGTGGCGCGCGAGAAGGCGATCGACCGCGAAATCGTCATCGATGCGATGGCCGACGCCATTCAGAAGGCGGCGCGCTCGCGCTACGGCTCTGAATCCAATATTCGCGCCGATATCAATCCGAAGACCGGTGAGATAAAGCTCCAGCGCCTTTTGGAGGTTGTCGAACAGGTCGAGGATTATTCGACCCAGATCGCCCTGGAACTCGCGCGCGACGACAATCCGGAAATCCAGCTCGGCGAGTTTGTCTCCGAACCGCTGCCGCCGATGGATTTCGGCCGCATTGCCGCCCAGTCGGCCAAGCAGGTGATTGTTCAGAAAGTCCGCGAAGCCGAGCGTGATCGCCAGTATGAGGAGTTCAAGGACCGCGTCGGCGAAATCGTCAACGGAACCGTCAAACGTGTCGAATACGGCAATGTCATCGTCGACCTTGGCCGCGGCGAGGCGATCATCCGGCGCGACGAACTCATACCGCGGGAGAATTTCCGCTACGGCGATCGCGTCCGCGCCTTTGTCTACGACGTGCGCCGCGAGCAGCGCGGCCCGCAGATCTTCCTGTCCCGGACCCATCCGCAATTCATGGTCAAGCTCTTCACCATGGAAGTTCCGGAAATCTATGACGGCATCATCGAGATCCGTTCGGTGGCCCGTGATCCGGGTTCCCGCGCCAAGATCGCGGTGATCTCGAACGACAGTTCGATCGACCCGGTCGGCGCCTGTGTGGGCATGCGCGGAAGCCGCGTTCAGGCCGTTGTCGGCGAATTGCAGGGCGAAAAGATCGACATCATCCCCTGGTCCATGGACCCGGCATCCTTCATCGTCAATGCGCTGCAGCCGGCCGAGGTCGCCAAGGTCGTTCTCGATGAGGACGCCGAGCGCATCGAGGTCGTGGTGCCGGATGATCAGCTTTCGCTGGCCATCGGCCGCCGCGGTCAGAACGTGCGGCTGGCCTCGCAATTGACCGGCTGGGATATCGATATCCTGACCGAGCAGGAAGAATCGGAACGCCGTCAGAAGGAATTCAACGAACGCACCGAGCTCTTCATGAACGCGCTCAATGTCGATGAAATGGTCGGTCAGGTGCTGGCGTCGGAGGGCTTCTCCCAGGTTGAGGAGGTCGCCTATGTCGAACTGGAGGAAATCGCCGCCATCGAGGGCTTCGATGACGAGACGGCCGAGGAGATCCAGAGCCGGGCGCGCGAATATCTTGAAGCGATCGAGGCCGGGCTTGAGGAAAAACGCCTCGAACTGGGCGTCAGCGATGAGTTGCGCACGATTGCGGGCATGACCACGGCGATGATGGTGGCCCTCGGCGAGGACGGCATCAAGACCATGGAGGACTTTGCCGGTTGCGCCGCCGATGATCTGGTCGGCTGGGTCGAGCGCAAGGATGGTGAGACGGTCAAATATGAAGGCCTGTTCTCAAATCTCGATGTGTCGCGGGCCGAAGCCGAGGACATGGTGGTTGCCGCCCGTCTTGCCGCCGGTTGGATCACCGAGGAAGACCTGGCGGCGATGCACGCCGAGGAAGAAGAGGGCGAGGACGGCGAGGCCGAAGACGACGGCACCGTCGAGGCAGCCGGCGAGGTGGCGCAGGCCTGAGCGTCCGGGAGCTTCCCTTATGGGAAAGGACGCCGACATGAATGACAGGACATGCATCGTCACCCGCAAACGCGGAACGGCGGACGGCATGATCCGCTTTGTTGCCGATCCGGACGGCAATGTCGTTGCCGATATCCGGGCCCGGCTGCCCGGCCGCGGATGCTGGGTCACGGCCGAGCGGCCCTGTCTGAGGCAGGCGATGAAACGGAACCTGTTCGCCCGGGCACTCAAGGCCAGGGTCACGGTGCCCGCCGATCTGGATGCCACGGTCGACATGTTGCTCGTCTCCGCCCTGACGGGCATGATCTCCATGGCCCGCAAGGCCGGGCAGGTTGTGACCGGCGCCACGAAGGTCGATGCCGCGGTCCGCTCCGGGCGGGCCATCGCGGTTTTTAACGCAACGGATGCCGCGGCCGGCGGCGTTCGCAAGATTGAACAGGCATGCCGCGTGGCGACCGCCTCCGGAGGCGGAGAAACCAGCGCCTTTCGCCTCCTGTCGGCGGATGAATTGGCGATTGTGATGGCCGGCGGCAATGTAATACACCTCGCGGTGCTTGCAGGGCAGGCCGGTGAGGGTGTAGTGAAACGCGCAAAGATGCTTGACCGTTACCGCAATGGAGCGGAGAACGGTCACACAGCGGGCAGGCCCGCACAGGAAACGGATACGGAATGAGCGAAACCAAGGACGACAAGACCATCAGCGTGTCGAGCAAGAAGACCCTGACGCTGAAGCGTTCAGGCGTTGAGCAGGGAACGGTGCGCCAGGATATGGGTCGTGGCCGGACCAAGGCGGTGGTTGTCGAAACGCGCAAAAGACGGATTTCCCGGCCTGACGAGGAAAAATCCGGTTCGCTTGCGGCCGGCATCAAGCCGAAGCCGGGTGCCGCAAAGCCGGCTCCGAAGGCCAGGGCCGAACCTGCCGCGGATGCGGGCAAGTCCGCCGCCTCGCTGAAGGAACTGTCCGCCAGCGAGATGGATGCACGCAAACGCGCGCTGGAAAACGCCAAGATTCGCGAAGTCGAGGACCGCAAGCGGGCCGAGGAAGAAGCCGCGCGCCGGGCTGAGGAAGATGCCCGCCGCGCCAGGGAACGCGCAGAAGAGGCCGCTCGCCGGGCGGAAGAGGAAGCAAAGGCCGAGGCCGCCGGAGAAACAGCGCCGGACGTCGCCGCCGCGCCGGAGCCGCCTGTTCCCGTTGAAAAGGCACCGGCTGCCCGCAGGGTGTCGGATGATGGCGGCGATCAGGGTGCGCGCGGCAAGCCCGCCCAGCAGCGCGGCAAGCCGGCACGCCAGGAAACGCCGAAACCGTCGCGTCCGCGCGAGGATTCGCGCCGCCGCGGCAAGCTGACGCTCAACACGGCGCTGAACGAAGACGGCAACCAGCGCGGCCGCTCGCTGTCGGCCATGCGCCGCCGTCAGGAGAAGATGAAGCGCGCCCAGAATCAGGAGCCGCGCGAGAAGATCGCCCGCGAAGTCACCCTGCCCGAGACAATCACCATCCAGGAACTGTCCCAGCGCATGGCCGAACGGTCGGTGGACGTCATCAAGTACCTCATGAAGGAAGGTCAGATGATGAAACCCGGCGACGTGATCGACGCCGACCTCGCCGAGCTGATCGCCGGCGAGTTCGGGCATACGGTCAAGCGTGTCGCCGAGTCCGATATCGAGGAAGGAATCTTCGATATCAAGGATGATGAAAGCACGCTCAAGTCGCGCCCGCCGGTGGTCACCATCATGGGCCATGTCGACCACGGCAAGACGTCGCTTCTGGATGCCGTGCGCAACGCCAATGTGGTGGCCGCAGAAGCCGGCGGCATCACCCAGCATATCGGCGCATACCAGGTCGAGCACAACGGCCAGAAGATCACCTTCATCGATACGCCGGGCCATGCGGCATTCACCGCCATGCGTGCCCGCGGCGCGCAGGCGACGGACGTCGCCATTCTGGTGGTGGCCGCCGACGACAGCGTCATGCCGCAGACCATCGAATCGATCAATCACGCCAAGGCGGCGGGTGTTCCGATCATCGTGGCTATCAACAAGATCGACAAGCCCGAGGCCGATGTCAACAAGGTGCGCACCGAACTGCTGCAGCACGAGGTGTTTGTGGAATCAATGGGCGGTGAGGTCCTTGACGTCGAAGTGTCGGCGACCAAGGGAACCAATCTCGACAGGCTGCTCGAAGCAATCCTGCTGCAGGCTGAGATCCTCGATCTGAAGGCCAATCCGGACCGGACCGCCGAAGGCGCCGTCATCGAGGCGCAGCTCGACCGCGGTCGCGGTTCCGTTGCCACCGTCCTCGTCGAGGCCGGAACCTTGCACACCGGTGACATCGTCGTCGCCGGCAATGAATGGGGCCGGGTGCGCGCGCTGGTCGACGACCGCGGCAAGCAGGTCAAGGAAGCCGGCCCGTCGACGCCGGTCGAGATTCTCGGACTGCAGGGCACTCCGCAGGCCGGTGACCGGTTCGCCGTTGTCGAGAACGAGGCCCGCGCCCGCGAGATCTCCGAGTATCGTCAGCGGATCGCCCGCGAGAAGGCCGTTGCCCGTCAGGCGGGCACGCGCGGATCGCTGGAGCAGATGATGACCCAGCTTCAGGACACCGGGGCACAGGAATTCCCGCTTGTCATCAAGGGCGACGTGCAGGGCTCCATCGAGGCGATTGCCGGGGCTCTGGACAAGCTCGGCACCGACGAGGTGCGCGTCCGCATCGTTCATTCGGGTGCCGGCGGCATCACCGAATCGGACATTTCGCTGGCCGAAGCGTCGGATGCCGCGATCATCGGCTTCAACGTTCGCGCCAATACCCAGGCGCGCGACGCCGCGGCTGCGGCCGGCATCGACATTCGCTACTACAACATCATCTACGATCTCGTCGATGATGTGAAAGCGGCCATGTCCGGCATGCTGTCGCCCGAACGCCGGGAGACCTTCCTTGGCAATGCCGAAATCCTCGAGGTCTTCAACATCACCAAGGTCGGCAAGGTCGCCGGCTGCCGTGTCACCGAAGGCAAGGTCGAGCGCGGTGTCGGCGTTCGCCTGATCCGCGACAGCGTGGTCATCCACGAGGGCAGCCTGAAGACCCTGAAACGCTTCAAGGACGAGGTTGCCGAGGTCAATGCCGGCCAGGAATGCGGCATGGCCTTCGAGAACTATGAAGACATCCGCGCCGGCGACGTCATCGAATGTTTCCGCGTCGAGCACGTCTCCCGGACGCTTTAGGCCACGGCATCGCTTAAACGGGCCGGCGACGCTTGCGCCGGCCGGATTGCATTCATTCGCGGCGGTCCCATCCCGCCGTAAGTGATTGAGAAGGTATTGAAAATGTCCCGTTTTTCCTCCTCCGGGCCGTCGCAGCGGCAGCTGCGTGTCGGCGAACAGGTGCGCGCAGCGATCACCACCGTGCTGCAACGCGGCGAGGTGCGCGACCCGCTCATCGAAAACACGGTTATCGCCGTATCTGAAGTGCATATGTCGCCGGATCTGAAAATCGCGACGGCATATATCACCCCGCTCGGCACGGCCGATCATTCCGAAGTGGTCGACGCCCTCAACCGCAATGCGCGGTTCATCCGCAAGCGTGTCACGCCGGCGCTCAGGCAGATGAAATACATGCCGGATCTGCGTTTTCGCGACGACACCAGCTTCGACAACTACCAGAAGATCGATGCGCTGCTGCGCTCGCCGCAGGTCGCACGCGATCTCGATCCCGACGAAGACGAGCGCAGCGAATAATGGCGCGGCGAAGAAAAAAAGGCCGGGCGATATCGGGCTGGCTCATCCTCGACAAGCCGGTGGATTTCGGCTCGACCGAGGCCGTATCCAAGGTGCGCTGGCTGTTCAAGGCGCAAAAGGCCGGTCATGCCGGCACGCTCGATCCGCTGGCCTCCGGCATGCTGCCGGTTGCGCTTGGCGATGCGACCAAAACCGTCCCCTATGTCATGGACGGCCGCAAGATTTACCGTTTCACGGTTCGATGGGGCGAGGAACGCACCACGGACGACCTTGAGGGCGAGGTCAGCCGGGAAAGTTCCGATCGGCCGCAAGAGGCGGATATTCAAGCACTTTTGCCGCGTTACAGCGGTGTGATCGAGCAGGTGCCTCCGCAGTTTTCCGCCGTCAGGATCGACGGCAACCGGGCCTACGATCTGGCGCGCGACGGCGAGGCGGTGGCCATTCCGCCCCGCGCGGTCGAGATTCACAGGCTCGACCTTGTCGCGGTCCCGGACGCCAACACCGCCATATTCGACGTCGAATGCGGCAAGGGTACCTATGTGCGTTCGCTGGCGCGCGATATGGGCCGCGATCTCGGCTGCTATGGCCATGTGGCCGATCTGCGCCGCACCTATGTGGCGCCCTTCGGGCAGGACGATCTCGTTCCGATGGAGGACCTTATCGCCCTTGAAGAGGTCGAGGATGATGAAGAACGGCTTGCCGCGCTGGACGAATTCCTGATCGATACGGGCGAGGCGCTGGCCCTGTTGCCGCATCTTCCCGTCAGCGAGCAGCAGGCCCGGAGGCTGCTGTGCGGCAATCCGATCCTGCTGCGCGGACGCGACGCGCCGTTGCCGGCGGACGAGGCCTACGCGACGGTGAACGGGCGTTTGGTCGCCATCGGTGAAATCGCGCAGGGTGAGTTTCGTCCCAGGCGTGTTTTTTCCGGGTGAGCGTTTTGATCGCGCAAAACGCATCCGCGAAATAACGCTGGTATTTTGCGGGTTTCTGACTTATATGCACCGCGATACGGGACAAAGGTTCCCGTGAACGCGGCCCAGGCTGGACGGCATCCCGGCCCTTGGGCGTCTCACCCCTCCAGAATGAAAGGAAGGCTCGATGTCGATTACTGCTGAACGTAAGGCAGAACTGATGAAGGAATACGCCACGAAGGATGGCGACACCGGATCCCCCGAGGTTCAGGTGGCTATCCTGACCGAGCGGATCACCAATCTGACGGAACATTTCAAGGGCCACAAGAAGGACAATCATTCCCGCCGTGGCCTTTTGAAGATGGTTTCCAGCCGCCGTTCCCTCCTCGACTATCTGAAGCGGAAGGACGAAGAGCGGTACAAAAAGCTTATCGCGAGCCTCGGTATTCGCCGTTAGGTTTTTCCGGCGGGGGCGGTTGCGCGCCCGCCGGTTTCGTTTCCGGATGCATGGTGTATCCGATGGAACGGTCACGGGGCAGGATTGCCGGTTGCTTGACCTTTATGCGTAATGCAAGCCACCGGCTGTCTTGCCCGTGACGATCATACCGAAATGGCCCGAAGACCGGGTCAGGTACGTTATCAAACGGGCCGGCATGAAAGGGTTCATGCCGTGTCCATACGAAGGACAAGATATGTTCAATACCCACAAGGTAGAAATCGAATGGGGCGGACGTCCGCTCATTCTCGAAACCGGCAGGATCGCCCGTCAGGCAGACGGCGCCGTGATGGCCACCTATGGCGAAACGGTTGTGCTGGCCACCGTCGTGTCGGCCAAGCAGCCGACCCCGGGGCGTGACTTTTTTCCGCTGACCGTGAATTACCAGGAAAAGACCTATGCCGCCGGCAAGATCCCGGGCGGATATTTCAAGCGCGAAGGCCGTCCGAGCGAGAACGAGACGCTCGTCTGCCGGCTGATCGACCGCCCGATCCGTCCTCTGTTTCCCGATGGTTACAAGAACGACACGCAGATCATCATCACCGTGATGCAGCACGATCTGGAGAACAATCCGGATGTGCTTTCCATGATCGCCACATCGGCGGCGCTGACGCTCTCCGGCGTTCCTTTCATGGGCCCCATCGGCGGCGCCCGCGTCGGTTACATCAACGGCGAGTATATTCTCAATCCGCATGTCGATGAAATGCCTGAATCCACGCTCGACCTTGTCGTTGCCGGAACCCAGGATGCCGTCCTGATGGTCGAATCCGAGGCGAGCGAACTGTCGGAAGACGTCATGCTCGGCGCCGTCATGTTCGGGCACAAGGGCTTCCAGCCGGTGATCGACGCCATCATCAAGCTGGCCGAAGTTGCCGCCAAGGAGCCGCGCGAATTCGAGCCGGAAGACCATTCCGCGCTGGAAGAGGCGATGCTGAAGCTTGCCGAGGCCGAGTTGCGTGATGCCTACAAGATCACCGACAAGGCACAGCGTTATGATGCTGTTGATGCGGTCAAGGCAAAGGTGGTTGAGCACTTCCTGCCGGAAGGCGAGGAGGAGCCGGAATATACGCCTGAGCAGATCGGCGCGGTGTTCAAGTCGCAGCAGGCGAAGATCGTCCGCTGGAACATCCTCGACACCAAGAGCCGTATCGACGGCCGCGAGCTCGACACCGTCCGTCCGATCGTGTCCGAGGTCGGCGTCCTGCCGCGGACCCATGGTTCGGCCGTGTTCACCCGCGGTGAGACCCAGGCCATCGTGGTCGCGACGCTCGGCACCGGCGAAGACGAGCAGTATGTCGACAGCCTGACGGGCATGTACAAAGAAAACTTCATGCTGCACTACAACTTCCCGCCCTTCTCGGTCGGGGAAACGGGCCGTATCGGTTCGCCCGGACGCCGTGAAATCGGCCACGGAAAGCTCGCCTGGCGGGCCATCCACCCGATGCTGCCGACGGGTGAGCAGTTCCCCTATACGCTGCGTGTGGTTTCCGAAATCACCGAATCCAACGGCTCGTCCTCGATGGCGACCGTCTGCGGAACCTCGCTTGCGCTGATGGATGCCGGCGTTCCGCTGGCAAAACCGGTCGCCGGCATCGCCATGGGCCTGATCAAGGAAGAGGAACGCTTCGCGGTTCTGTCCGATATTCTCGGCGACGAGGATCATCTCGGCGACATGGACTTCAAGGTGGCCGGCACCAAGGACGGCATCACCTCGCTGCAGATGGACATCAAGATCACCGGCATCACCGAGGAGATCATGCAGATCGCGCTCGACCAGGCCAAGGGCGGTCGTCTGCACATTCTCGGCGAGATGGGCAAGGCCATCAATGAGAGCCGCGAGGAACTCGGCGAGTTCGCGCCGCGCATCGAAGTGATGAACATCCCGGTCGACAAGATCCGCGACGTCATCGGCTCCGGCGGCAAGGTCATTCGCGAGATCGTCGAAAAGACCGGCGCCAAGATCAATATCGACGACGACGGAACCATCAAGTTCGCATCGTCTTCGGCCAAGGAAATCGAGGCGGCGAAGAAATGGGTTCACTCCATCGTGGCCGAGCCGGAAGTCGGTGTGATCTATGAGGGCACGGTCGTCAAGGTTGCCGATTTCGGCGCCTTCGTGAACTTCTTCGGTCCGCGCGATGGCCTGGTGCACATCTCGCAGCTTGCCAAGGAGCGCGTCGGCAAGACCTCCGATGTCGTCAAGGAAGGCGACAAGGTCTTCGTCAAGCTTCTCGGCTTTGACGACCGCGGCAAGGTCCGCCTGTCGATGAAGGTCGTCGACCAGGAGACCGGCGAGGAAATCCCGCGCGAACCGGCGGACTGATCGCCCGATAATAGGCATTAAGAAACCCGCTGCGGCGCGCCGCAGCGGGTTTTGTTTATGCTTTGCGGCTTTATTTGCCTTCGGGCATCGGCGACTTCAATTCATCCAGAACCGGCATCGATGTGATGTGGTAGCCCGAATCGACAAAGTGGACCTCGCCGGTGACGCCGCGTGAAAGGTCGCACAGAAGATAAACGGCGGCCCCGCCGACATCGTCGATCGTCACATTGCGCCGCATCGGCGAGTTTCGCTGCTGATAGTTGTACATCTCCCGCGCACCGGAAATGCCGGCGCCGGCAAGCGTGCGCACGGGGCCCGCCGATATGGCGTTCACGCGAATATTGTCCGGCCCGTAATCGGCGGCGAGATAACGCACGCTCGCTTCAAGACCGGCTTTTGCGACGCCCATGACGTTGTAGTTCGGCATGACGCGCGTCGCGCCGCCATAGGTCAGCGTGATCATCGCACCGCCATCCGACATGAGCGCCGCCGCCCGTTTGGCGATTTCGGTAAAGGAAAAACACGAAATCACCATGGTGCGCGAGAAATTCTCCCGTGTCGTGTCGGCGTACAGGCCGCGCAATTCGTTGCGGTCGGAAAAGCCGATGGCATGGACGATGAAATCGATGCTGCCCCAGCGCTGGGCGAGGGCGTCGAAAACGGCGTCCACCGTTTCGATATCCTCGACATCGCAATGCATCATGAAATCCGACCCGACCTGTTCGGCCAGCGGCTTCAGACGCCGCCCGAAGGCCTCTCCCTGGTATGTAAATGCAAGCTCCGCGCCCTCGGCGTGGAGCGCCTGGGCAATGCCCCATGCAATCGAGTGATCGTTGGCGACCCCCATAATAAGGCCGCGCTTCCCCTTCATCAGTTCACCCATCTTGACGTCTACCCCTCGTGGCGCCGGAATATCAGTGTTGCGTTGGTGCCGCCAAAACCGAAGGAGTTGGACAGAACCGTATCGATTTTTGCGTTGTCGATCCGCTCGCGGACGATCGGTACGCCCTGGAACTCCGGGTCGAGCGTCGTGATATGCGCGCTTTCGCCGATAAAGCCCTCATTCATCATCAGCAGCGAGTAGATCGATTCCTGAACGCCGGTCGCCCCGAGCGAATGCCCGGTGAGTGACTTGGTGGACGCGATATGCGGCATGTCTTCGCCGAAGACCTCGCGGATCGCCCCGATCTCGCGGTTGTCGCCGATCGGCGTCGACGTGCCGTGGGTGTTGATGTAATCGACGGATCCGTCGACCGTCGACAGCGCCAGCTTCATGCAGCGCACCGCGCCTTCGCCGGACGGCGCCACCATATCGTAGCCGTCCGATGTCGCGCCGTATCCGACGATCTCGCCGTAGATCCTGGCGCCGCGCGCCTTGGCGTGCTCGCGCTCCTCCAGGACCAGAACGCCGGCGCCGCCGGCGATGACGAAGCCGTCGCGGTCCACATCATAGGCACGCGACGCGGTGTCCGGGCCGTTGTCATTGTATTTGGACGACATCGCGCCCATGGCGTCGAAGAGGTTCGACATGGTCCAGTCGAGGTCCTCATGGCCGCCGGCGAAAACAATCCTCTGCTTGCCCAGTTGAATGAGTTCATAGGCGTTGCCGATACAATGCGCCGAGGTCGAGCAGGCCGAGGAGATGGTGTAGTTCACGCCGTGGATCTTGAACCATGTCGCCAGCGTCGCCGAGGCCGTCGACGACATGGCCTTCGGAACGGCAAAGGGCCCGATCCGTTTCGGGCTGCCGCGTTCGCGCGTGATGTCGGCGGCGTCGACGATCGTGCGGGTCGAGGGGCCGCCTGAGCCCATCACGATACCCGTACGCTCGTCGGTGATTTCACCCTCCTCAAGGCCCGAATCGGCGATCGCCTGCTGCATGGCCACGTGGTTCCACGCGCCGCCCTTGCTCAAGAAGCGCATGGCGCGGCGGTCGACCATATCGGTGGGGTCGAGCGTCGGAGCGCCCCAGACCTGGCAACGGAAACCATGTTCGGCAAATTCTTCCGAGAACGTAATGCCGGACTTGGCCTCGCGCAGCGACCGGGTGACGTCCTGGACATCGTTGCCGATGGACGACACGATCCCCATTCCGGTGACGACAACACGTTTCATACGGTTTCCTTTCCACAGAAACTGCGGTTGTTGGGACGAAAAGCGGTGTTCGGCGCGGATACCGCCGGATCTTATCCCGATTTTTCCTGGAACAGCCCGACCCTGAGGTCGGTTGCCTTGTAGGCCGGCTCGCCGTCGGCTTTCGCCCAGCCGTCGCCGATGCCGAGGACAAGTCGGCCGCGCATGATCCGCTTGAAGTCGACGCCGAACTCGACGAGTTTGGTTTCGGGTGTAACCATTTCGGTCAGTCTGACCTCGCCGACCGAGATGGCCCGCCCCTTGCCCGGCTCGCCGAGCCAGCCGAGATAAAAGCCGGTCATCTGCCACAGCGCGTCCAGCCCCAGGCATCCGGGCATCACCGGATCGCCCTCGAAATGGCAGCCGAAGAACCACAGATCGGGCGTGACGTCGAACTCGGCCCTTATGAAGCCCTTGTCATATTCGCCGCCGGTTTCCGATATCTCGGTAATCCGGTGGAACATCAGCATGGGCGGTAGCGGAAGCTGCGCGTTGCCCGGGCCGAACATGGTGCCATGCCCGCATGTCAAAATGTCTTCATAGCTGAAGCTCGACGGCCTATCATTCATTGAAAAACTGTACTCCCGAATACCACGCGCTTTGAGCCTGCCCCACCGGAACCTACCACAGCTTGTTTGCTGGCGAAAAGCGTCGCCTGTCAATTATGGGCTAAAGGCGAAACTTACAACCGTTATCCCGCCATTCCGGTTTGCGCGGCCGCGCAAATCAAAAATGGACCCTCAAACTCCACTATTGAAAGATTCCCCGTCTAAAGTTATATAACGTCCAATTGCCCATCAGCGGGTTTCAGTCAAGACAGAGCGATGCAAAGCGAAACGGAACACACACCTTGTCCCACGCGCCTGGCGGGCGACCGGCTCAGGTCCGTTGGTTTGCGGCCGACGCGCCAGCGGATTGCTCTGGCCGGTTTGCTGTTTGCCAAAGGCGATCGCCATCTGACAGCGGAAGAACTGCATGAAGAGGCCGTGAGCGCCGGTGTGCCGGTGTCGCTCGCGACGGTCTACAACACACTGCACCAGTTCACCGATGCCGGCATGCTGCGCGTGCTCGCGATTGAGTCGTCGAAGACCTATTTCGACACCAACACATCGGACCATCAGCACTACTTTGTCGAGGGCGAAAACGAGGTGATGGACATCCCGGCCGGTGGATTGACCGTCCATGGCCTGCCGGAGGTTCCCGAAGGCATGGAAATCGCCCATATCGACGTGGTTGTGCGCCTGCGCCGCAAGCGGTCCTGACCGCTTCACGTTGTCGTAAAAGATAAACGACCTAAAATCGCGCTCGCGTCCGGTTCCGGGTGCGCTCGGCAGGTGTTTTGGCCGGCCGTGCAGACGGGGACGAAACCGCTCTCGCGGTATTTGTGTTTGTGGCTTGGGGCGGCGCGCCTTATTTACGACCTTTGCTCTAAGCGGTGCATTGGCGGATGATAAGCCGGTCAAATCGTTCAATATGATCGCCCGGTACTCTAGTCATTCACATGCAGCTTCAGGCGGCCGGTCCGTTCGGGCAGGGGCGCGACGTTTTCCGCGCCGCTTTCAGGTGCCGCGCTTTCGCCTTCGACCTCGATCTCCAGCGCCTCGATCTTCGCGCCGCGCTTGGTGACCTTGTCGGCGGAGGTCAGGATCAGGTCGATATCGCGCTGCGCTTGGCCGAAATGGGTCTGCAGCTTGCGCACGCGCTCGTCGAGCCGCATGACGTCTTCCATCAGCCGCACCACCTCGCCCTGGATCAGATGCGCCTGCTCGCGCATGCGCGCATCCTTCAGCACCGCCTGCACCACCTGCAGCGACAGCATGAGCAGCGACGGCGAGACGATGACGATGCGGGCGCGGTGGGCCTTTTGCACAAGGGCTTCGAAATTCTCGTGGATTTCCGCGAAGATCGATTCCGACGGCACGAACATGAAGGCCGTGTCCTGCGTCTCGCCTTTCAAAAGATACTTGTCGGCGATATCACGGATATGGATCTCGATGTCGCGGCGGAACTGCTGTATCGCCTGTTTCTCCGTTTCCGCGTCGTCTTGTTCTCGGATGCGGTTCCAGGCTTCCAGCGGAAATTTTGCATCGATCACCAGGGCCGGCGCCCCGTTGGGCATGTGCACCGTGCAGTCCGGACGGCTGCCGTTGGAGAGCGTCGGCTGGAAGGCGTAGCCGTTCGAGGGCAGGGCATCGGCGATGATGGTCTCCATGCGCGCCTGGCCGAACGCGCCGCGCGTCTGCTTGTTCGACAAAATGGCCTGCAGGCCGACGACATCCTTGGCGAGCGCCCGGATATTGTTCTGTGCCGTATCGATGACGGCGAGCCGCTCCTGCAGGCGCGACAGGTTTTCATGTGTCGCCTTGGTCTGCTCGCTGATCGTGTTGCCGATCCGCTGGCTCATGCCGTCGAGCCGCTCGTTGATCGATTTGTTGATTTCGCTCTGCCGCGATCCGAAGACTTCAGCGATCGTCGCCATGCGGCCCTGCATTTCCGCCTGCGCGCCCATGATCTCGGCGAACCGCGCCTCCATGTCCCGTGCGCGCTGACCGGCGGCTTCCTCCGAGGCAAGCCGCTGCGCCCGCGCATTGCGCGCCCTGCCGCGCGCCAGAAGAAGTGCGCCGATTATAATCAGGCCAAGCACCGCCGCGGCACCGGCCACAAGCCCGCCGGCCGTAACGACAACCTCCCCGATCCGGGCGACCGGGGTACCGAATGTGAACTCAACCGCATCCATGGCGCAAGCTTATATGATTCTTCGATGATTGCCAGATCAAAACAGGAACATGGGCGATATGCCGAATTGACCTCCCGCCTGCGAATGCGTAGATGCATGCCATGACCCTAAAATCCCTTGTTCTCCTGCCGGATCCCATCTTGCGCACCGAATCCGAACTGGTTGAGCGCGTCGACGAGGATATCCGGACCCTCGCCGACGACATGCTGGAAACCATGTACGATGCGCCCGGCATAGGCCTTGCGGCCATCCAGATCGGCATTCCGCGCCGGCTTCTGGTTATCGACTGCGCCAAGGAGGATGAGGAACCGGCGCCGATGGTCTTCATCAACCCCAAGGTCGTTGCCGGCTCGGACGAACGTTCGGTCTACGAGGAGGGGTGCCTGTCGATTCCCGACTACTACGCCGAGGTCGAGCGTCCGGCGCAGGTGACGGTCGACTATGTGGACCGGGACGGCAAAGAGCGGCAGATCGAGGCGGACGGGCTGCTTGCAACCTGTCTTCAGCATGAGATCGACCACCTCAACGGCGTGCTCTTCATCGACTATATCTCCAAGCTGAAACGGGACATGGTCATCCGCAAATTCACCAAGATGGCCAAGAGCCGCGGCGGAACGCGTCTCTAGGCGGCAAGTCTCACATCGCACGCGGGAGGCACGTCTTGCGCATCATCTTCATGGGAACCCCGGAATTCGCCGTGCCGACGCTTGCCGCGCTCGCCGGTTACGGCCATGAGATCGCCGCCGTCTATACGCAGCCGCCCCGCCCCGCCGGACGCCGCGGCCTGGAGCTGGTCAAGTCGCCGGTCCATCGCCAGTCCGAAATCCTCGGCTTTCCCGTCCTCACGCCGGAAAGCCTGAAGGACCCTGACGAGCAGCAAAGGTTCCGTGATCTGAGTGCCGATGTGGCGGTCGTCGTCGCCTATGGGCAACTGCTGCCCGAAGCGGTGCTGAACGGCACGCGGCTTGGCTGCTACAACGGCCACGCCTCCCTTCTGCCGCGCTGGCGCGGTGCGGCGCCGATACAGCGGGCGATCATGGCCGGCGACACGGAGACCGGCATGATGGTCATGAAGATGGACGCCGGTCTCGACACCGGTCCGATCGCCATGGAGGAGCGGGTGGCCATGGCTCCGGACATGACCGCCGGCGAACTGCACGACAAGCTGATGCTGGTCGGCGGCGACCTGATGCAGCGGGCCATGGCCGCGCTGGAGCGCGATTCGCTGACCCTGACGCCGCAGCCGGAAGACGGCGTCACCTATGCCGCGAAGATCAGCAAGGACGAGACCCGCATCGACTTCGGTCGCGACAGCGTCGACGTCCATAACCACATTCGCGGCCTGTCGCCCTTTCCGGGCGCCTGGTGCGAGATGCCGCTCGGCGGCAGACAGGAGCGGGTCAAGGTCCTGCGCTCAGCGCCGGTCGACGGTGTCGGTCCGGCGGGCACGACGCTGGACGATGGGCTGACGGTTGCCTGCGGCAGAAAGGCCGTGCGTTTGCTGCGGCTTCAGAAGGCCGGCGGCAAGGCGCTGAATGCGGATGAATTCCTGCGCGGCAGCCCGGTCGCGCCCGGAACGGTCGTCGGATAGAGCAAATCAGGTCCAGATTGACGTATTTGATTTTCCCCACCCAGAGAAGGAAGAAGCTATTGGAAAACAAAATTTAATGGGCCGGGGGGTTTTT
>NZ_CFHWAF010000051.1:0-2015 GCF_984452065.1 Hoeflea sp.
ACCGGGATACTCGGTGAGCAAAGCTCGCTGTTACACCAACCAATGGGGCACGATCGAATCGTCTGGCGCATCATGAACCTGTCTACGGTACTCGGCTTATCAAGATGGTAGTGTCAAATATCTTTCGCAGTTTTGATTTTGGCTGGTGGTCTGAACTCTCTCAAGCGGTCTCACGAAGTGCCCAAGGTCTTCAGTTCCCTCGCGGAAAATCGCTATCTGGAAATGCAATCGGAGTGACGCACTGCAAGCTGTGAGAAGCTTTCCTATTCTTCCTCACCCTCTTCGGCAAGCGTGTGCCGCATGATCATCGGCATCTGGCTCATGGTGAAGACGATGGTAAGCGGCATGATGCCCCAGACCTTGAAGGCGACCCAGAAATCGGTCGAGAAGCTGCGCCAGACGATTTCGTTGACGAGTGCGAGGAACACGAAGAACAGGCCCCAGCGCAGGGTCAGCTTGCGCCAGCCCTCGGCATCGAGCCGGAAGGCGCTGTCGAAGACGTAGCCGAGCAGGGATTTTCCGAAGAGCAGGCCGCCGAGCAGCGTTGCCGCGAACAGGCCGTTGACGATGGTCGGCTTCATCTTGATGAAGGTGTCGTTCTGCAGCCACAGGGTCAGCGCGCCGAATATGAAGACGATGACGCCCGAGACCAGCGGCATGATCGGCAGGGTGCGGGTCAGCAGCCAGGAGACCGACAGCGAGATGGCCGTCGCGATCATGAAGAGGCCCGTGGCGATGAAGATCGGTTCGCCGAAGGATGCGAGGACCGGGATGCGTTCGGCCAGCCACTCGCCGCGCGCATTGGTGAAGAAGAATACCAGGAGCGGCCCGAGTTCGAGCGCCATTTTCAGGAGCGGGTTGATCTCCTGCCTTGCCGGATCGGACGGGTCCCGTTCGAAAATGGGCTGGCTCATATCTGCCGGTCTCCTGTGTTTTCCGGGGCGCGGCCGGCGATGGCGGTGGCGAAATCGCTCGCCTCGAAGGGCTCCAGATCGTCGACGCCCTCGCCGACGCCGATGAAATAGACCGGCAATTTGTGCCTGGCGGAGATCGCCACCAGAATGCCGCCGCGGGCGGTTCCGTCGAGTTTTGTCATCACCAGCCCGTTGACGCCGGCAACATTGCGGAAGATTTCCACCTGGTTCAGCGCATTCTGACCGGTGGTCGCATCGAGCGTCTGCAGAACGGTATGTGGGGCCTCGGGATCGTGTTTTCCAAGGACGCGGACGATCTTTTCCAGTTCGTCCATCAGTTCGGCCTTGTTCTGCAGGCGGCCGGCGGTGTCGATGATGAGGACGTCGCTTCCGGCTTCTTTCGCCTTTTCGAATGCGTCGAAGGCCAATCCGGCGGCGTCGGCGCCGAGTTTTGAGGACACGACGGGAGAGTTGGTGCGCTCCCCCCAGATCTTGAGCTGCTCGATGGCGGCGGCGCGGAACGTGTCGCCGGCGGCCAGCATCACCTTCAGGCCGCCCTCATGGAGCTTGGCGGCGAGTTTGCCGATGGTCGTCGTCTTGCCGGTGCCGTTGACGCCGACCACGAGGATGACGTGCGGCTTGTGGCTGAGGTCGAGTTCCAGTGGCAGCGCGACCGGTTTCAAGACCGCTTCGATCTCGCCGGCCATGATTTCCTGGACTTCTTCGGTCGATATGTCCTTGCCGTAACGGCCCGAGGCGAGCGCGTCGGTGATGCGCAGCGCCGTTTCGACGCCGAGGTCCGACTGGATCAAGACGTCTTCAAGCTCCTGCAGCGTGTCCTCGTCGAGCTTGCACCGGGTGAAGATGCCGGTGATCTGGCCGGTGAGCTGCGAGGAGGTGCGTGACAGGCCCTGGCGCAGGCGGCGGAACCAGGACGGGCGCGGCGCGTCCGCGCTCTGAGGCTCCGGTTCCGGTGTCTCCCGCGCAACGGTCTCGACCGTCGCGGCGACCGATACGCGGCCTGCGTCCGGCGGGACATCATCTGTGGATGGTCCGGCGGAAGGCTTGATTTCCGGCGTTTCGACTTCAGCTTTTCCAGGC
>NZ_CFHWAF010000051.1:2115-29485 GCF_984452065.1 Hoeflea sp.
TCAGGCTCAGGCTCAGGCTCAGGCTCAGGCTCAGGCTCAGGCTCAGGCTCAGGCTCAGGCTTGACCTGTTGCGGTGTTTCTTCTACCGGCGGCTCTTCGGCGGCCGGTTCGATTTCTTCCGCCGGGGCCGGTGTTTCAGAAAGCGTGTCTTCGGCCTTGCCTGCGGCTTCGTTCTCCTCATCGGAGACGACCTTCTTCTTGCCGAACGAAAAAACCTTCTTGATAAAACCGAGTGCCATCTTCCGCCGCCGTTTCCAGATCAGGCCGCCGCGCGGGCGTCATGGCCGCTGAGCCGCTGCCCGTCATGTCCGGTTATCCGCACCGGGACGATCGTGCCGGGCCGGCCGCCGCTTGTTGCGACCAAGGTAAAATTCTCCGTTCTGCCGAGGCCTTCGCGCTCGATCAGAACGTTCTGGGCGCTGCCGATCATGCCCTCCAGATGTCGCCGGTGGGCGTCCTCGCCCTTCTTTCGAAGGCGTGCGGCGCGGGCCTTGATCAGGCCGCGGTCGAGCTGCGGCATCCGGGCCGCGGGCGTTCCCTCGCGGGGCGAAAACGGAAAGACGTGCAGGAAAGACAGGCCGCAATCGTCGACGAGGGACAGCGCGTTTTCGAACATCGCATCGGTTTCGGTCGGAAAGCCGGCGATCAGATCGGCGCCTAATGCGATCCCGGGGCGCAGGTTCCTGACCTCGTCGCAAAAGGCGATGGCCTGATCGCGAAGATGCCGGCGCTTCATGCGCTTGAGGATCATGTCGTCGCCATGCTGGAGCGACAGGTGCAGGTAAGGCATGAAGCGCGGCTCGTTGGCGATCAGATCCATGAGGTGACCGTTCACCTCGATCGAGTCGATCGACGACAGCCGCAGGCGGGCAAGATCCGTCACCTGCCTGAGGATCGTTCGTGCGAGCAGGCCAAGCGAGGGGCTGCCCGGCAGGTCCGCGCCATAGCTGGTGGCGTCGACACCGGTGATCACCACCTCCAGATAGCCGTTGCCGACAAGCCGTTTCACCTGCTCGACCACCGCGCCCATCGGCACGGATCGGGAATTGCCGCGGCCATAGGGGATGATGCAGAAGGTGCACCGGTGGTCACAGCCGTTCTGCACCTGGACAAAGGCGCGGGCCCGGCCCTCGATGGCGTCGACCATCTGCGGGGCCGTCGCCTTGATGCTCATGATATCGTTGACGCGGATCTTCTCTTCCGCCGAGACGCCGAAATCCGGCAGCTTCCGGTAGCTGGCGCTGTTCAGCTTTTCCTCATTGCCGAGAACCGCGTCGACCTCGTCCATCTCGGCGAAGGCGGCGGCTTCCGTCTGTGCGGCGCAGCCGGTGACGATGATGCGGGCGTGCGGATTGTCGCGGCGGGCACGGCGGATGGCCTGCTTGGCCTGGCGCACCGCCTCCGCCGTCACGGCGCAGGTGTTGACGACAACGGCATTGTTCAGCCCGGCCTTCTCGGCCTCGCCGCGCATGACCTGCGATTCATAGGTGTTCAGCCGGCAGCCGAAGGTGATGATGTCGACGCCGCTCACGCCCGGCTCTCCCCTTGCGGCGCATCGGGCCGCCAATGGCCGGTCTGCGGATCGAGCAGGCCGGAGAACTCCCATTCGGCAGGTCCGGTCATCGTGACCTTGCCGGTGTCCTCGCTCCAGTCGATCAGCAGCGGCCCGCCGGGCACATTGACCGTCACGCGCCGTTCCGTCCGTCCCGTGCGTGCGGCCGAAACCGCTGCCGCGCAGGCCGCCGATCCGCAGGCCAGTGTGAGGCCCGCACCGCGTTCCCAGGTGCGCAGGTCAAGTTCGTCCCGTGAGCGCACGCGCGCGATCGAGATATTCGCCCGTTCCGGAAACACGGGATGGCTTTCAAGCAGCGGGCCGAAACGGTCGAGATCGTAGGCGTTCACGTCGTCGTCGACCCAGAAGACCGCATGCGGATTGCCCATGGACACAGCGGACGGCGAGTGCAGCACGGGCGCATCGATCGGGCCGACCTGCAGCTCGATCATGCGGGTGTCGCGAAACTCCTCGCCAAGCGGGATTTTTTGCCAGTCGAATTCGGGCTTGCCCATGTCGACGGAAATCATGCCGTCTTCGTGCTCGCGCGCATTCAGAATGCCGGCGACGGTCTGGAAGGTGAAGATCTGCTTCCCGGTTTCGGCACTCAGGGCCTGGACGACACATCGGGTGCCGTTGCCGCAGGCCTGCGCTTTCGAGCCGTCCGAGTTGAGTATATCGATATAGGCGTCGGTCCCCTTGATGCGCGGGTCGTGGATCGCCATGATCTGGTCGAAGGCGGTGGCCTTGTCGCCGGCCAGCACAATGGCGGCCGCGGGCAATACGCAATCGGCCCGGCCACGCATGTCGACCACGAGAATCTCGTTTCCCAATCCGTTCATTTTCGCGAACTGCGCCATTTCGGCCATCGGCCCGTCCTTTCAGGAGGCTATATGGCCGAACTTATTGCAAATTACCAGATGCGGCTTTGCGGTCAGTCTTCCCGGCGCGGCACCGGCACGTCCCAGCTCTCGCCGGGCCGCAGCGTTCTGAAGCGCGCCGGGTCGATGGCTTTTTGCGTCAGCGCATCGGCCAGGGCCGCAGGCGGCGCTTCGATGCCTTCATTGGTCAGCTGGAACGTGCCCCAATGGTGTCCGACCGCGTGGTCCGCCGCACACAGTTCGAAGCCCTCGACGGCCTCGGTCGGATTTTGATGGTGATCCTTCATGAACCAGCGCGGTTCATAGGCGCCGATGGGAAGAATGGCGAGCCGGAAGCCGCCGAATTTCTCGAAGACGGCCCTGTAGTTGGAGCCGTTGTGGAAGCCGGTATCGCCGATGTGGTAGATGCGCCCGGCCGGCGTTTCCAGAACGAAGGCGGCCCACAGGGCCATGCGGCGGTCGCGGCTGCCGCGGGCGGACCAGTGGTGGCATGGTTCGACATGGATGCGCACGCCGCCGGGCAGCTCGACGACATCGCCCCAATCGCCGGTTTCGATGCGCATGCCGGGCACCGATGCGTGAACGATACGATCGTTGCCGAGCGGCGTGACGACCAGCGGACGGTGATGTTTGTGAAGGCGCGCAAGGGTGGCGATATCGAGGTGGTCGTAGTGATTGTGGGTCAGCAGCACGAGGTCGATATCGGGCAGCCGGTCAAAGGCGATGCCGGGCGCGTTGACGCGCTTCGGCCCGATGAATGAGAACGGCGATACCCGCTGCGACCAGACCGGGTCGGTGAGGATATTGAGGCCGGCGACCTGGATCAGCATGCTGGCATGTCCGACCATGGTGATCCGCAACCCGTCACCGTCCACGCCGGCATCCGGCGCCGCCGCGCTGACGGGACTGTCATAGCTGGGCGGCCAGGGATTGCGCTTTTCACCGAACTGCCATTTGAGCAGATCGCGCAGTCCGTTGGGCGGTTTCCCGCCGGGATTGAAGAAACGCTCGCCGTCAAAATGATCGGAGGCAGGGCCCGTATAGTATTTGTTGACAGGTTTCTTCTTGCCGCCGCCCCGGTTGACCGCGGAACCCGGTTGTTCGCTCCTTTGATCCATCGTTCTGAGATAATCGGCGCAGACCGGGTTTCAAGTCGGCGGCGTGCTAAACCGCATCGAGATGCAGGTAGGGCCGGTCCTTGACCTTGCCGATGACCACCGACGTCTCGATGCCGGAAACGCCGGGAAGCTCCGCCAGCACCTCGCGCAGATAGCGGTTGTAGTCCTTCATTCCCGCAAGGCGCAGCATGAGGATGTAATCATGCGGTCCGGTGATGAGGTCGCAGCGCTGGATCTCCGGCAGCGCCATGACCCGGAACTCAAACTCGGAAATGGTTTTGCGATCGCGGTTCAGCAATTTGATGAACACGTAGATCGCCAGCTCCAGTCCGCATTTTTCCGCATCGATATCGGCCCTGATGCCGCGGATGACGCCGGCCTTTTCGAGCCGGCGGATACGGCGCCGGGTCGGGGTCGGCGAAAGGCCGACGGCCTGGGCGACCGTTTCGACGCTCGCGCGGCCGTCGCGGGTCAGTCTGGCGATAATCTTCTTGTCTATATGGTCGATCATATTAGCGGAAAACCTCTACCTTTGTCCGATATTCTAGCAAAATAAGCGGGAAACGGCCAATCCGATCGGCCTAAACTCCTCTTTGGAGGAGGCGACACATGTCATCAGATAAAACCTTCCGCCGCACCGAGATCGGCGGTCATGCACTTCATCCCTCGACCCAGATGATGTCCTACGGCTATGAGCCGTCCATGTCGGAGGGTGCGGTGAAACCGCCGGTCTTCCTGACCTCGACCTTCGCCTTTCAGTCGGCCGAAGAGGGCGCTGCGTTCTTCGATGTCGTGGCGGGCCGCAAGCCCGCGCCCGAGGAAGGCGGCGCCGGCGGGCTCGTCTACAGCCGTTTCAACCATCCGAACACCGAGATTGTCGAGGACAGGCTTGCCCTGTTCGACGGTGCCGAGACCGCATTGCTGACCTCGTCCGGCATGGCCGCGATCAGTGCCGTATTCCTGACCTTTCTGCGGCCGGGCGATTCCATCGTTCACTACACGCCGCTCTATGGCGGAACCGAATCGCTGATCGGCAAGGTCTTGCCGGGGTGGGGCATCAAACCGATCCCGTTTGTGGACGGGCTTTCGGAGGGCGCGCTGATCTACACGCTGGAAAAGGCGGCGCGGCACGGGCCCGTGAAGCTGCTTTATCTGGAAACGCCCGCCAATCCGACCAACGCCATGATCGATCTTGCCATGGCGCGCCGTGTCGTCGACGCATGGTCGAAGACCTCCGGCCAAAGGCCGCTGATCGTCTGCGACAACACGATGCTCGGACCGGTGTTTCAAAAACCGATTTCCCTCGGCACCGATATCTGCGTCTACTCGCTGACGAAATATGTCGGCGGCCACAGCGATCTGATCGCCGGCGGCATAACGGGTTCAAGGGATGTTCTGCATCCGGTCAGGATGACGCGCGGTGCGTTCGGCTTCCAGCTCGATCCGCATTCGTCATGGATGCTGGCCCGGTCCATGGAAACCATGACGCTGCGCATGGAAAAGGCCGCGGAAACGGCAAGGGCCGTCGCCAGCTGGCTTTCCACCAATGCGATCATCCCCTGCCGGGTGCTGCATCCCGAACATGACCGGGACGAGCAGGCGCGCGCGGTCTATGAGGGCCAGTGCAGCGGGCCGGGATCGACCTTCTCCTTCGTGGTCGACGATGACCGTGCCCTGGCGTTCCATATCCTCAACGGGCTCCAGCTCTTCAAGCTGGCGGTCAGCCTCGGCGGGACGGAATCGCTTGTGTGCCATCCCGCGTCGACGACCCATTCGGGCGTGCCGCCGGGCGCGCGCCAGACCGCCGGCGTCAGCGAAGGGCTCATCAGGCTTTCCGTTGGTCTTGAGCAGGCGGACGATTTGACCGAGGACCTTAAACAGGCGTTCACCAAGGCCTCCAGCGGTGTTCTCTCACTCGCCGGATAACCTCTCCTAACGATCGCTCCAGCGCAGCGCCATTTCAGCCTTGTTCTGATAGGATGCTTCGAAGATGGGCGCTGCCAGCGTCAGTTCCATATGCAGCGTATCCGAGCCGTAATTGCTGAAGCCGTGGCGGCATCCCGCCGGTACGATGACCGACTGGCCCGCCTTCAGTGTCCCGGTTTCGTCGTCCACCCAGACCTTGGCCATGCCCTCGACCACACGCATCACCTCTTCAACCGCATGGACGTGTGTGGGGGCACCGCTTCCGGGCACGGACCATTGGTCGAAGATGCACAATTGACGGCAGCCGGTCAGAAGCGAGGTGCGCATGCGCGTTGTCACGCCGAGCCACCATTCCTCCATCGGCTGGCTATCCTGGTCGATGATCCTCATCGGGCCCTCCGGCAACATCACTGCAATTGATCGATTATCAACCGGCGATCACGCCGGGTTCAAGTGAATTGATGCGCGCGGGTGCAACGAACTGGTATTCTTGTAACGGCTTCCCGGCTAATGTGGCATTTGCAACACAGGTGCCGCCCGCCATATGGAGAAGCGCGTTGTCTGCGATAGAACGTGTCACGAAGCAGTTCCGGAACACAAAGCGGCTGGACGCATTGCCGAGGCGCGTCCAGGAGGCGCTGCAAGAGCGTGAGCGCGCCAACGAGATCATGGCGCGCCTCATCCAGCTCACCATCGTTATCCTGTTTTCGGCGATCTATATCATCAGTCCGAAGACCAGTCCGGACGAGGCCTTCTCACCGGTCCCGTTCGTTCTCGGCGCCTATCTGATCATCAGCGTGATCGGCCTCGTCTGGTCGATGCGCTACCGGCTGCCGCACTGGTCGGTTTATGGATCGATCCTCTTCGACTTCGGTCTGCTCTACAGTCTGATGATCAGTTTCCACCTTCAGTACATGCAGCCGGCTTCGTTCATCCTCAAGGCGCCGACGCTGCTTTATGTGTTCATTTTCATCGCCATTCGTGCGCTTCGCTTCGAGGCGCGTTTTGTCATCGCGGCCGGTGCGATCGCGGCGGTCGGCTGGGGTGCGATGATTTTCTACGTCACCCGCATCGACCCGGGCGACAACATGCTGACGCGTTCCTATGTGGAGTACCTGACGTCCAACTCGATCCTGATCGGTGCTGAGGTCGACAAGATCCTCTCCATTATTCTGGTCACCGGCGTTTTGACACTGGTCGTCAACGCCTCAAGGAACCTGCTTGTCAGCGCCGTTACCGAGGAACAGGCGGCCAGCGATCTGTCGCGGTTCTTCGATACCAGCATCGCCAGCGGGATACGCCAGAGCGCCGAGCGGCTTGAGGCCGGAGAAGGTGAGAACCGCGAGGCGGCGATCCTGTTTGTCGATGTTCGCGGTTTCACCCGCACCGCCGCCACGATGGAAGCATCCGATGTCATGCGCACGCTGTCGCGCTATCACGGCCGGGTCGTCCCCATTATCCAGGAATGCGGCGGCGTCATCGACAAGTTCATGGGTGACGGGATCATGGCGACGTTCAGCTTCGACGGCGATCGTGCCGAGGCGTCGCTGCGGGCGCTGGTGGCCGCGGAACGCATCCTTCGCGATGCGGATCTGTGGGAAGCGGAAGAGCCGGCGCTCAAAGTGATCGGTCAGAACGGCATCGGCATCGGCATTGCTTCGGGTCCCGTTGCCTTCGGCGCGGTCGGGCAGGAAAACCGCCTGGAGATCACCGTTATCGGATCGGCGGTGAACCATTGCGCCAAGCTGGAAAAACACAACAGGATTCTCGGCTCCCGCCTGATCGCGGCGGCCGACACCTATCGCGAGGCGCTGTCAAAAGGCTATCGCGGCGGTCTTGCCGCCGAGATGATGACCGAAAGCCTAGAGGGCATCTCGCAGCCCCAGGAAATCGCGGTTCTGTCGCTGACCGGCGCGGCCTCCGCGGTGCCGGAACCCGCGAAGCCGGGCGAAACGGCGTCACCTCCTGCGGTGGACGTCAAGCCTCAGACGGCATCTCGCTCCAAAGGCGCGCCGAACCGTCATCAAAACTCGTCCCAGTCATTTTGATTGTCGGGTCGAACCTTTGCCGCATTGCCTGCCGGCTTGAACGCACTGGTCAGTGCCTTGACCATCTTATGCGCCGGTGACGGCGTGCCGGGCGTGTCGTTGCCGGCCTCCTTCAGACGCGACGGCTGTTGTGCGGTTGCCGCGCCCGACAGCCGGAACTCGCCGATCAGACGGGACAGGCCGGACACATCTTCGGCGAGCTGGTGCGTGACGGCGGTCGTCTCCTCGACCATCGCCGCGTTCTGCTGGGTCATCTGATCCATCTGGTTGACGGAGGCGTTGACCTCCTCGATTCCGGTCAGTTGTTCGTTTGCCGCCTTGGCGATGGCATTGATCGTGTCATTTATGTTTGTGACATGTCCCGAAATCTGCGAGAGGGCCTCGCCGGTCGCGCGCACCATCTTGACGCCGTTATTGACCTCGTCGCCCGATTTGTTGATGAGTTCCTTGATTTCCCTGGCGGCAACGGCGGCGCGCCGGGCAAGTTCGCGCACCTCCTGGGCGACCACGGCGAAACCCTTGCCCGCCTCACCGGCGCGTGCCGCTTCCACGCCGGCATTGAGCGCCAGAAGGCTGGTCTGAAAGGCGATTTCATCGATCACATTGATGATGTTCGAGATCTCGCCGGAGGCTGTCTCTATGCCTTCCATCGCGGAGATGGCCTCGCCCACCACGGTGCTCGATTTTTCCGCGTCGACCTGCGCGGCGCTTGCCATATTGGCCGCTTCGCCCGCGCGCTCGGTGGTTCCCTTCACGACGGATGTGATCTGTTCCAGCGCTGCGGAGGATTCCTCGAGCGAGGCGGCCTGCTGTTCGGTCCTGCGCGACAGATCGTCGGCCGATGTGCGCATCTCGCGGGAATTGTTGTCGATCGAAGCCGAGCTGTTGCGGATTTCGCTCAGTGTCGCGTTGAGCTTGGCGACCGAGGCGTTGAAATCGGTCCTGAGCCGTTCGAGATCCGCCAGGAAAGGCTTGTCGAGGCTGACCGTGAGATCGCCCTCGGACAGACGGGCGAGGCCGTTCGCAAGCGCGTCGACGGCTTCCTGCATCCGCCGTGTTTCCTCCGCCTTGGCCGCCTCGCGTTCGGCGCGTTCGCGGTCGCTGAGCGAGCGGTTTTCCTCGGCTTCCCGTTCGAGCTTTCCTTTTTCAATGGCCGCGTCGCGGAAAACAGCGACGGATCGCACCATCTCGCCGATTTCATCCTTGCGGTTCTCGCCTTGCAATTCGAGATTGGTGTTGCCTTCAGCCAGTTCGGACATGTCGGTGACGAGCCGTGATATGGGCTTCGTGATCGTTCGCGAGAAAAGTATGGCGGCCAGGAGGGCGGCAGCCAGCAGGCCGAGTGCGATGAACAGTATGATGTTGCGCAGGGAGGTGACGCCCGCAAGCGCTTCGGACCGGTCGATGATGGCGGCGACGAGCCAGTCGGCGCCGCCGAAATCCACCCGTGCGAACGCTGCATTCGCGGGCATGTCCCGGTAACCGGGAAGATTGCCGGTTGTCATCCGGTCGCGGGTTGTCTGTTCGATCAGCGGAGTGTCCAGACTGGTCTTCAACGCATCATCACCGGGTGTCTTGAGCGAATCCGTTATCAATACGCCGTCCTTGCGGACAAGCAGGGTTTCACCGGTCTCGCCGAGGCCGGTCGTGTTGTTCATTATCTCGGCGATCATGCCGGTCGGCATCTGCAATGCAACGACACCAGTGATGTCTTCGTTGAGCAGGACCGGGGCGGCGATAAATGCCGCGGGGGCGCCGTCGGACGGTGCATAGGGCTGATAGTCGGTCAGGATGAACGGCGTGTCCGCACCGGCGGCCATCACTTGGCTGAAGACCCTGCCGAGACCGGAGTCTTTCCACTCGCCATCGGCAAGATTGGTTGCGAAGTCGCGTTCCTTTTCGACCGAATATACGACATTTCCGTCGGCATCGATGATGAAGAGATCGTAATACCCGTCGTCACGGATGAAATTAAGAAACCGTGTGTGATACTTTGCGTGGATGGAATCGTATCCGTCCTTCTCGGCCGTTTCGAGCTGGCTTTTCTGATCGGCCGGGTGCGGGTTGTTGTCGATGTAGCGGCCTTGCAGTTCGCCGACCGGATCATCGCCCAGATAGCGCCAGCCGAACTTGAACGCGCCGAGCGCATTCTTGATTTCCTCATCGGCTGCCAGGGTCCGCAGGTCTTCCGAGACACCATCGAGATAGGTCTCGGTCTGGTTCCTGCGGCCATCCACCAGCGTCTCGAGTTTTTCGAAGGATTTTTGTTCCAGCGCCCCGGAACTGATGATGAGTGAGGCAACGCTGGACGCACCAATGGCAACAATGGTCAGGACGGCCGCGGCCAGCGGAAGTTTGCGGGAAATCAGCATGGATCGGTGCTTCGACTCGGATCGTAGGGACGACATGCCCGGCAGGGCGCCCGAAATCGCGCGTCATGCAATGGAGGGAAATCCATATTTCCGGCGGCTTAAATCTTCGGATAACAGCGTTAATCCTTGGTTAATCACTCGCCTTTCGGCATGAGTCCGTGTGCTTCACGCGATGGAGCTTCGGCGTGCTTTTGCCCCCTGGAAGCAAGGGGAAACGCGCCGTACCCTTCGGAAGGCACACAGTACCGTATGTGGCAGCACAATATGGTGGACGGCCCGTTTGGCGCGCCCCGGTTCGAGGACCATCGGTACCGGTGCGAGCCGTCAGCCAGGGCTTTCGCATATGCCGCAACAGGAGCTGAGCAGGATCAATCCTGGATCAGTTCGTCGACCGTGGTGTTGAGCACCTTGGCGATTTTGCAGATGGCCGAAAGGGTCGGCCGCCTTGAGCCGTCTTCAATTCCCGCCACATAGTGTTCGTCGAGCCCGGTTCTGGCTGCCAGTTGGCGCAGGCTGATGCCGCTCAACTCGCGGCTATAGGTCACCGCGCTGCCGCTGTGCCGGGCGGACCCGACGATCTCCTGTGTCGCCGGTTCGATAGCCGGCTCAATCGCGGCCTCGACCAGGGACTGAATGGCAATTGCTTCAGCCAGTTCAAGGGATTCGTGCATGGCATGGAATTCGTGTTCCTTTATGACCACGAACCGCTCTCCGTTTCCCGGAGCCGTGAACGTGCTTACTTCGGAGATGGTGCTGTGGAGCTTTGGTGTCGTCGGTTCCCCCCGATTGCCGTTGGTATGGAAGCTTCGCGCGGCATTGTTTTTCATCAGGCCTCTCGATAACGCAGATTGAACTCAATCGTCCGCCCAAGATGAGAAGAGTATATCCTTGTGTAAAAAATACAACTTTCTCAACGATATTTACTAGAATCACTATGTGATATTTACTAGAATCACTATGTAACAGAATTTAGAAGATGCCGCATGTAGCGCATAATATTGCCTGGGGAAAAGCGCAGTTTCCTCCCGTACAGACTGTTTTTGCCAGGATGCCGGGGTCTATCAAACCGGCGTGTTCAGAAAACCCCCGCGGTGACGGGCAGGAAACGACCGGTTTCAGACAGGCCGGACGGTCCTTTCGTGCCCTGGACCCGGACGGGTGAGCCATAAATCCCGGCACGCCGCCGGACCATAATCGAAACACCGGTGTCCGCGTACGGCCCATCACCCCATCGGTTTTGTCTCACACGTGCTGCCGGTCTTTCCTGCGCCGATGCAACGTGTATCACGTCCGATTAGCAACGGATTCGGAAAGTGACCACGAACCCGTGCCGGGCGCCACAATTTGGCACACAGTTCGATTCTTAAGCTGAGCGTCCAAGGTGGCGGCGCGTATGACGATTACGCATGGGGCAAACCGCCACACTGGCAACAAGTGACTGGAGTGAGAGTTTATGGGTAGACGAACGAGAGCAATGGGCGGCCTCGCGGCCGGCCATGCCAGGCGGCAGGTCCCGGCCCGTGGCCCGAGCCGCATGCTTGCAATGTGCATTGTCGCCGCCTTCGGCATTGCAGCGGGTTCTGTTCTTGGTACGGTTCTTTACAGGACCGTCTTTAAGCAGCCGGCAGCGACGGCCATGTCGCTGCTTGATGTCGCGCCGGCCGCCATTGCCGCGGAAAAGCCGGTTGAGACCAGCCTTGCGCCGAAACCTGAACGTCAGCCGACTCTTGCGAAGACGGCGGGCGCCGTACCTGACCTCGCCTGGTCCCTGGATGGTGGTGTGGGCACGTCCGATGCCGGCGGCCAAAAGCCGGTCCCCGCAGCCGCGACGCCAAAACCGGTCGAGTGGACACCGGACGCCCGGTTCGCGCGTCAGGCAACCGACACGAAATTGTCAGGCCGGACCGCCGACCCGGCGCGGTTCGAGACGGCCTTCGCGCAGCCGGTTCTTGCCGGAACGCTGACGGACAGCCGTGAGCCCCTGGATGCCGCGCGGACCGGATCGATCATACCGCCGGCTGCAATTGTGGAGTTTGCCGAAACCGAAGCAGAAATCGTCGAGATGGAAAGCAAACTAACCGCACTTGGCGCGGAACACTTCAAGGTGCCGCAGCAATCGACTGTCGCTGCCGATCCGGAAAGGCCGGCTGCTGTTGAAGCGCCTGCGGCACCTCAGCCCGGTTTCGTCAACGCCAAGACCCGCAAATGGGTCAATCTGCGCGCCGCTCCGAACAACAAGTCCAAGGTGCTGGCCGTGGTGCCGGCGAAGGCCGACATTCTCGCCGATGAAGATTGCACACGCTGGTGCGGCGTCGTCTATGAAGGCCAGAAGGGTTTTATATACAGGACATTCATCCGGCGCGCCGAGCGCAGCAGCAAACCTGTCGAGGTTGCGTCCGCGTCCGCCGCTACGTTCGCGGCCGACAGTGCTTTCGAGGCCACGTCCGTATCGGCCTACGCCGCGGCCGATGCCGAGGCTGAAAACATGGGTTACAAAAAGGGCGGCGCGCGCAAATCGGTGAACCTGCGCTCCGGGCCCAGCGGCAAGTCCGAAGTTCTGACGATCGTTCCGGCGGATGCCGAGATCATGGTCGAGACCGACTGCAAATGGTGCGGTGCCGTCTACAAGGGCCAGAAGGGTTACATCTACAACACCTTTGTCATGTATGCAGACGAGAACAACGGCTGAGCGGCGGAAGCCGTTGCCGTCCGGCAGCGTATGAGTAAGCCGGGCGGTATCTCTTTTGTCGTGTTTTTCACACGGATCAAGCATCGTTGACGCCGCAGATCCCTGGATCCGGATCCGATTTCAATGTAAAATCGGATATGGTCGCATATCTGGTGCTGTCCATGGGTCCGAATGGAGTTCCTCTGTCACATCGTTCCTTGCTCTAGAACCTATGTCAGGCGGTGAATTGGGTGCCGCCTGGAGCGGTTGGAGTTTGCACATGGCAAATGAAAGGGCGTAGATGTTGAGGACCCACCGGGTCGTGGTGATGTCGGCAGCAAGGTCGGCTTCGATCGAGGGCACAAGCAGCAGCGCGCCGGTAAAGTCGGTGCTGATCGTGAAGGCGGTGACCATGAGCGTGGCGATGCCCGGAACCGTATGGCCGCCAACGGGCCGCGCTTGTTCTTGTGACGACATTGGACCCTCTCTTTGCGATCCGTTCCGGCTCGAGTTCGATGCCCGCGCGCTGTTGGTGTATCGACGGGGCGAGGGTATCCGGTGTTCGGCGGCGTTGTCCACGGCAGAACTGCCTTGACAATTGCCGGGCATTGCTGTTTATCCGCCGCATTCCGCGACGAGTTGACACCTCCGAGCAGCTGACCGGGACCCGCGAAGGTATAAAGAGATCCCGGAAGCCAACACCCGGCAGCGCGATGCGCCCCCGGGTGCCTTTGTGCTTTGCATGCAGGTCTTGTCAAAGACGCGGGAGATGACGATCTTTCGGGGACGTGCCCTGAAAGCAAAGGAACGACGGATGTTTGAAAGCCTTCAAGACCGCCTTGGATCGATCCTCAACGGACTGACCGGCCGTGGCGCGCTGTCCGAAAAGGACGTATCGGCGGCGCTGCGCGAGGTTCGCCGGGCGCTGCTGGAAGCGGATGTGGCGCTTGAGGTGGTTCGCGGCTTTACCGGCAAGGTCCGCGAACAGGCCGTCGGCGCGGACGTGCTCAAATCCATCAAGCCCGGGCAGATGGTCGTCAAGATCGTGCATGACGAGCTTGTCGAGATGCTCGGCGCCGAGGGCGTGCCGATCGACCTCAATGCGCCGGCGCCCGTCGTCGTCATGATGGTCGGCCTTCAGGGTTCGGGCAAGACCACGACCACGGGCAAGATTGCCGCAAGGCTCGCGTCGCGCGACAGGAAAAAGACCCTGATGGCCTCGCTCGACACACGCAGGCCCGCGGCGCAGGAGCAATTGCGCCAGCTTGGTGAGCAGACCGATATCGATACGCTGCCGGTCGTTGCCGGCCAGTCTCCGACCGAGATTGCCGCCCGCGCCGTTCAGGCGGCGAAACTCGGCGGGCATGATGTCGTCATTCTCGACACCGCCGGCCGGACCCATATCGACGAGCCTTTGATGGTCGAGATGGCCGATATCAAGGCAAAGGCGCAGCCGCATGAAATCCTGCTCGTCGCCGATGCGCTGACGGGCCAGGACGCGGTCAACCTGGCGCGCAGTTTTGACGAACGGGTGGGGATTACCGGTCTTGTCCTGACGCGGATGGACGGCGACGGCCGTGGCGGCGCGGCGCTTTCCATGCGGGCCGTCACCGGCAAGCCGATCAAGCTGATCGGCACGGGCGAGAAGATGGATGCGCTGGAGGAATTCCATCCGCGCCGCATCGCCGACCGCATCCTCGGCATGGGCGATATCGTCTCGCTGGTCGAGAAGGCGGCCGAAACGATCGACGCCGAGAAGGCGCAGGTCATGGCCGAGCGCATGAAGGCCGGCAAGTTCGACCTCAACGATCTGGCCGATCAGCTCAGACAGATGCAGAAAATGGGCGGCATGTCCGGCTTCATGGGCCTGATGCCCGGCATGGGCAAGATGAAGGATCAGATCGCCGCCGCCGGGCTGGACGATACGGTCTGTCGCCGCCAGCTCGCGATTATCTCGTCGATGACGAGAAAGGAGCGGGCCAATCCGGACATTCTCAAACATTCGCGCAAGAAGCGCATTGCCGCCGGTTCGGGCACCAGCTCGGCCGAGATCAACAAACTGCTGAAGATGCACCGGCAGATGGCCGACATGATGAAGGCCATGGGCGGCAAGGGCAAGAAGGCGGGCATGCTCGGCAAGATGATGGGCGGGCTGACCGGCGGCATGGGCGGCCTTGGCGGCATGCCGGACGCCAAACAGCTTGAAGCGCTGCAAAAGCAGGCGGACGCTGCCGGCCTCGGACAGGACGGCGGACTGCCCGGTCTTGGCGGCGGCGCAAAACTTCCGGGTCTCGGCGGACCCAATCTTCCGGGCCTCGGCGGGCTTCCCGGCCTGCCAAAGAAGAAGTGACGGCAATGGCGATTGATCCGCAGGAACGACTGAACGAACTGAGGCGTTCCATCGACAATTTCGATGCCGCGCTCATCCACATTCTGGCCGAACGCTTTCACTGCACGCAGGCGGTGGGGCGGCTGAAGGCCGAATTCGATATGCCGCCCGCCGATCCGGCGCGGGAAAAGCGGCAGGTCGAACGCCTGCGAAAACTCGCTGAGGAGGCCGATCTCGATTCCGATTTCGCCGAGGCCGTCCTCAATTTCATTATCAAGGAGGTCATCCGCCACCACGAAGCCTTCCGGCAGGGTGCGGACGCCAAATGACCGCCTGAACCAGAACAGCTCCAATCCTTAGAGGAAAACAAAATGGCATTGAAAATTCGCCTGGCCCGCGGCGGGTCGAAAAAACGCCCTTACTATCATGTTGTGATCGCCGATGTGCGCTCGCCGCGCGACGGCCGCTTCATCGAGCGTGTCGGCCGCTGGAACCCGATGCTGCCCAAGGACGCGGCCCGTGTCGAACTCAATGAAGAGCGCATCAGGCACTGGCTTGAACAGGGTGCAAAGCCCACCGACCGGGTCCTGCGCTTCCTCGACGAGGCGGGCATTGCAAAACGTCCGGCACGCAACAATCCGAAGAAGGCGCTGCCCGGCAAGAAGGCGCAGGAGCGCCTCGAAGAGCTGAAGGCGAAAGAGGAAGACGCAGCCGCAGCCGCTGCCGAGGCGGACGCCGCGCCGGCCGAGGAAACACCGGCGGAGGAAGCGCCGGCCGAAGAAGCAGCTGTTGAAGAAACCGCCGCCGAATAAGGCCGATCGCCGTTGATCGCGGACGGGCGCGGACAGGGCCGCCCGTTTAAGCCATGACAAAAGAAGACGACCGGGTTCTGATGGCCGAGATCGGCGCCCCGCACGGGCTGCGGGGCGAGGTGCGCGCCAAATCGCACACGCAGGATCCGTTGGAACTGGGCGGCTATGGGCCGCTCTTCGATGAGACCGGGCGGGCCTTCCACGTGCTGTCGGTGCGGCCGGCCAAGAATGTCGTTGTGCTGAAGCTTGAGGGCGTGTCCAGCCGTGAGGCGGCGGAGGCGCTCAAGGGCAAGGCACTCTATATCGCGCGCGAACAATTGCCGGATGACGGGCTGGAGGAGGATGAGGTCTTTCAGACCGACCTTGTCGGGCTTTCGGTTTTCGATCAGGCGGGAGCGGCTTACGGGACCGTCGCGAGCGTGCACAATTTCGGCGCCGGAGACATTCTCGAGTTGGTCCATGCCGGCGAACGCAGCGTCATGATCCCGTTTTCCGAGGCCGCGGTCCGCGATATCGACTGGAACGTCGGCCGGCTGATCGTCGATCCCGTGGCCGCCGGCCTTGAGGACGAGGGCGAAGACGACGGACCCGGCAGCAGGCGGCGGCGTCCGCCGGCGCAGCGTCCGGCCGGATCGAAAAAGGGCGGGCCGTCATGAGCTTTCGCGCCAGCGTCCTGACACTCTATCCGCAGATGTTTCCGGGTCACCTGAAACATTCGCTGGCCGGCCGCGCCCTGGAACGCGGCGACTGGTCCCTGGAGACCGTGCAGATCAGGGATTTTGCCGGCGACCGGCACCGCACCGTCGACGACACGCCCGCCGGCGGCGGCGCGGGCATGGTTCTGAAACCCGATGTTCTCGCCGCCGCGATCGATCACGCCAGCCCGAAGGATGATCAGCGGCCGCGTCTTTTGATGAGCCCGCGCGGCGTGCCGCTGACCCAGGCTCGCGTGCGCGCACTGGCGGGTGGCGCCGGCGCCGTTATCGTCTGCGGGCGCTTCGAAGGCGTCGACCAGCGGGTGATCGACGCGCGCGAACTGGAGGAGGTTTCGCTCGGCGATTACATTCTGTCCGGCGGAGAACCGGCGGCGTTGACGCTGCTCGATGCCGTGGTGCGGCTGCTGCCCGGCGTCATGGGCAATGAAGAGTCCGGCCGGTCGGAGAGTTTCGAGGACGGTCTCCTGGAATATCCGCACTATACGCGCCCGGCCGTGTTCGAGGGCGAGCCGGTGCCGGAGGTTCTTTTGTCCGGCGATCACGGCAGGGTCGATGCCTGGCGCCGCGAGCAGGCGCAAAAGCTGACGCGACAAAGACGGCCGGATCTTCTGCAGGCCAAAAAAAAACCGCCGAAGGGATGACAATCGGGCCCTGTTGGTGTATGTGCCCCGCCAATCGGTTTAATCCGAAACCACCAAGCAAAGAATGGTGAACCCGCCGCGCCGAAAGGCGACCCCCGAGGCAAGGACCGAAGGGCGGTCAAGCGCTCTGGCCGTTTTAGAACAAGAAAGGTTCTGGACCATGGATATTATCCGTGAACTCGAGGCCGAGCAGGCCGCAAAAATCGAAGCCAAGCGCAAGCTGCCGGAATTTTCGCCCGGCGACACGGTTCGCGTTTCCGTGCGCGTGACCGAGGGCAGCCGTACCCGCGTGCAGGCCTATGAGGGCGTTTGCATCGCGCGCTCGGGCGGCGGCATCAATGAGAGCTTCACCGTCCGCAAGATTTCCTACGGCGAAGGCGTCGAGCGTGTCTTCCCGGTCTATTCGCCGATGGTCGAAGCGGTCGAGGTCGTGCGCCGCGGCAAGGTTCGCCGCGCCAAGCTCTACTATCTGCGCGAGCGCCGCGGCAAGTCTGCCCGTATCACGGAAAATACCAATATCCGCGCGCGCAAGCTGAACGAGGCCGAGCGCCAGGAACTGGCTGCCGAAAAAGCCCGGATCGAAGCTGAAAAGATCGCGGCCGCAGAGGCGCTGGCTGCTGAAAAGGCAGCCGCCGAGGCTGAAGAAAAGGCCGCGGCGGAGGCCGCTGCAAAGGCTGCCGAGGAGCCCGCGGAGAGCAATTCCGCGCCTGAGGATCAGGCTGCGAACTGACGTCATTTGACAGTTCGCATTGCTTTTGAAACGCGTGCCGGTCCGGCGCGCGTTTCTGTTTGCGCATGGCATGGCCGGGACCGCAGCCGCTTGTCTTGCCGGAGGGATTCGTGACATTGTTCCGACTTGCCGGCGCTGGATCAGAGGCCGGGCAATCCAGGGAGTTGTTCATGTCTGTTGTCAAAACCGTCATGGCAGCGGTGTTCGCCGCAATGATCGCGCCGGCCGTTGCCTTTGCCGCCGGCCTTCCGGATCTCGGCGGAAAGACAGTGACCGTTGTCACCGAAAACGCCTACCCGCCGCTTCAGTTCATCGATCCCAAAACCGGCGACCAGGTCGGCTGGGAGTATGACGCGATGGACGAGATCGCCAAGCGTCTGAACATGAAGGTCGAATACCAGAACACCAGCTGGGATGCGATGATCCAGGCCGTGTCCGATGCGCAGTACGATGTCGGCATGACGGGCATCACCATCAAGGAAGAGCGCAAGGAGAAGGTCGACTTCTCGCAGCCCTATATGCGCTCGGAGATGTTCATGCTCGTGCGCGGCGACGAGGAACGCTTCACCGACCACACGAGCTTTGCGGCTCTGGAAGACGGTCTGGTCGGCGCGCAGTCGGGCACGACGCCGTTTTATGTCGCCGTTTACGATGTGCTTGACGGCAACGAGCAGAATCCGCGCATCAAACTGTTCGAGACCTTCGGCGCGCAGGTTCAGGCGCTTCGGGCCGGCGACGTCGATCTGGTGCTGACCGACGGCACCGCCGGACAGGGTTATGTCAAAGCCTCGGACGGGGCTCTCAAGCTCATCGGCGAGCCGCTCGGCACCGAAGATTTCGGCTTTATCTTTCCGAAGGGATCGGCGCTCGTCGCCCCGATCAATGCGGCAATCGCGGATATGAAGGCCGACGGAACGATCGACGCGCTCAACATCAAATGGTTCCTGGAATACGAGTTGGGCCAATAGGGCCGCCGCTTTCACGAACCAAAGTCCGCGGGCGGGACATTCCGCCCGCATATTGACCGGACGCCATGGCCGCCAGCAGATCTTCAAGCGACAATGATTTTCCCTATTGGCTCGTGGCCGCGGGGATCATCGCCGCAACGATCGCCATTATCATCGCCGCAAACGACCTTTACACGCAGGTCCTCGCGATCGTGTCGAAAGGCGTGTGGGTGACGATCTTCGTCACCCTGGTGGGGTTCGCGCTGGCGTCCGTGCTCGGGCTGCTGATTGCGGTCATGGGCCTGTCCCGGTCGCTGATCCTGCGGCAGGTGGCCCGGTTCTATGTCGAGATCATACGCGGCGTGCCGATCCTGGTTCTGCTCTTCTACATCGCCTTTGTCGGCGCGCCGGGTTTTGTGGTCGCCTGGAATTTCCTGACAACGCCGCTGCAGGAAGCCGGGCTGATTGAGCCGCTGAAGGTGCGCGATATCTCGCTGATGTGGCGGGCGATCATTTCGCTGACCATCGGTTACTCGGCTTTTATCTCCGAGGTTTTCCGGGCCGGAATCCTGGCCGTCGATGAAGGTCAGACCGAGGCGGCGCAGGCGCTCGGCCTGTCACGCTGGCAGCGTTTCCGCCTGATCATCATGCCGCAGGCCCTGCGCACCATCCTGCCGCCGCTCGGCAACGATTTTGTCGCCATGGTCAAGGATTCCTCGCTCGTCTCGGTGCTCGGTGTCGCCGACCTGACGCAGATGGGCAAGGTCTATGCGTCCGGGTCTTTCCGGTTTTTTGAAACCTACTCCATTGTCGCCTATATCTATCTGCTTCTGACGGTCGGTCTTTCGCTGATGCTCCGGGCGCTCGAAAGACGGCTTCGCCGGGCCGGCCTCGATGAGAATACGGGCTGATTGCGGCACGGGGAAAAGCTTGATAAGAACGGTTCCAATGAAGCAGAACACGATCATTGCCGGCATGAACTATATCGGTCGCGTCCGCTACGGGACGTCGACGGCCTATCTGCCCGTGCATGATCACAAGCGATTGCCGGGTCGGTTCTTCGCGCGCCTGCGGCAATCGGACGGCTTTCTATAGGAAAAGCCCCGCCGACCCGACCCATTGACCGTCTACACGGACCTTTACCTATGACCGAAGCAAGAACCCTTTACGATAAAATCTGGGACGAACATGTCGTCAACGAGCAGGAGGACGGAACCTGCCTGCTCTATATCGATCGCCATCTGGTCCACGAAGTCACCAGTCCGCAGGCCTTTGAAGGCCTGCGCATGAGCGGACGCGGGGTGCGCCACCCGCAACGCACGCTCGCCGTTGTCGACCACAACGTGCCGACGACGTCCGACCGCAAGGAAGGCATCAAGAACGAGGAAAGCCGCATCCAGGTCGAAGCGCTCGCGAAGAATGCGGCCGAGTTCGGCGTCGACTATTTTCACGAGGCCGATATCCGGCAGGGCATCGTGCATATTGTCGGACCGGAGCAGGGCTTCACGCTGCCCGGGACAACGATTGTGTGCGGTGACAGCCATACCTCCACGCATGGCGCCTTCGGGGCGCTCGCCCATGGTATCGGAACATCGGAGGTGGAGCATGTGCTCGCCACCCAGACGCTGATCCAGAAAAAGGCGAAGAACATGCTGGTGCGGGTGGACAATTCTGCGCCCGACGGCGTTACCGCCAAGGACATCATCCTGGCGATCATCGGCGAAATCGGCACCGCCGGCGGCACCGGCCATGTCATCGAGTTTGCCGGACAGGCGATCACCGACCTGTCGATGGAAGGCCGCATGACGGTCTGCAATATGACTATCGAGGGCGGCGCGCGCGCCGGCCTGATCGCGCCGGACGAAAAGGCCTTCGAATATCTCAAGGGCAGGCCGAGGGCGCCGCAGGGCGAGCACTGGGATCTGGCGCTCGCGCACTGGAAAACGTTGCACACGGACGAAGGCGCGGTTTTCGACCGCACGGTTGTTCTCGACGCGCAGCACCTGCCGCCCATCGTCTCCTGGGGCTCATCGCCCGAGGATGTGGTTGCCGTCACCGGTGTCGTGCCGAACCCCGATGACATCCAGAACGCAAACAAGCGGGCGTCAAAACAGCGCGCGCTCGACTATATGGGCCTCACCGCCGGCACGAAGATTACCGATATTCCCATCGACCGTGTCTTTATCGGATCGTGCACCAACGGGCGCATCGAGGATTTGCGCGCCGCCGCCGCCGTGCTGCGGGGCCACCGCGTCAACGACCGTGTCAACGCCATGGTTGTTCCCGGTTCCGGTCTCGTCAAATCGCAGGCCGAGCAGGAAGGCCTCGACCGTGTCTTCATCGATGCCGGATTTGAATGGCGGGAGCCGGGATGCTCCATGTGCCTTGCCATGAACGATGACCGGCTGAAGCCGGAGGAACGGTGCGCGTCGACGTCGAACCGGAACTTTGAAGGCCGCCAGGGCTATCGCGGCAGGACCCACCTGGTGTCGCCGGCAATGGCCGCTGCCGCCGCGGTTGCCGGCCGGTTTGTCGATATCCGCGACTGGTAGCCTTCCGTCAGCCAAAACCTCTTTCCTTGAAGGGCCGGGTTTGTAATCCGGCCCTTTTTTGGTGTTTCGTGCACGTTTTTGCACGGGCGCCAATGTATTCGTTTACTTCAAATTAGGCCCCTTGATGTAGTTGCTAAGTCTAAGGGGGACGACATGGGTTTATCTTACATCCATGCAGTCAATATCGGGCTTGCCGCCGCAGTAATATGCGGATTTTCGGCTATATTCCTGTTCGACCGCAGCCGCAAGTCGGCTCTTTGGTGGATGCTGAGCTTCTCGGCGATCCTGCTCTCCGCGCTGTCATCGGCCGTCCTGCCGATGGTCACCGCGCAGCCGGTCGCCGACTATGTCGCCTTCGCATTCACGATCATGGCGATCACCTGCCTCAACGTCGGAATCGCCTGGCACTACCGGGTCGATACGCCCTGGCGCACCATCGATGCGGCTGTCGCCTTGACCCTCGTCGTCAACTTTGCGGCAATGACGATGCTGCCGGACGGTCTCGTTTTGTGGACCGTCGAAGCCGTTTCGCTTGCCGCAGCGCAAGCCGTCGGACTTCTTATCCTGCTGCGGTCGGAAAAGGGCAAACGGGATCGGGTGTTTATCGCGTTTCTTGCGTTGTCCATGCTTAATTTCCTTTCACGGCCGCTACTGGAGGCCGTGGCGCGTGCGGACAACACCGATAGCGAACTGAGCAGCGCTGCCGTCGCCATGCATGTCAACGATGCCATGATCATGATCGGTCTTGCCACATTCCTCATGCTGAGGCTCGCCAATCAACTGCTTGCCGATCTGAAGGGCCAGTCGGAGACCGATGCGCTGTCCGGCCTGCTCAACAGAAGCGGTTTCAATGCGGCGGTGCGTTCAGCGCGCGGCCGCCACGGCAGTGCGGCGGCGTGCCTCATCATTTGCGATCTCGATCACTTCAAGTCAATCAACGATCGGCATGGCCACCATGTCGGCGACCGCGTGATCGCCGCATTCGGACGGCTGGTGCGCGCGGGCGCGCGCGACGGCGATGTCTGCGGGCGTGTCGGGGGCGAGGAGTTCTGCATTTATCTGCTTAATTCGGATGCCCGCGCGGCGCGTCTTTTTGCCGAATGGCTCCGCGTCGCCTTCGCCTCGACCAGCTATTGCGAGCTCAACGCCAATACGCGTTTTACCGCCAGTTTCGGCGTGACGCAGGTTGAGCCGGACGAGACGATAGACGAAGCCTACGTCCGCGCCGATACGGCCCTCTATCAGGCAAAACGCGACGGCCGGAACTGCGTTCGCGCCGTCGGGGGCGCCACGGACCTGTCCGGTATCAAATTCTCATCAGCTGCCGCCGTCTAACGGCGGCGTTTCCCACCGTTACGGCCGAATGATGCAGACCTTCGTCTGATCGTCACAGTCCATCGCAGGCTGGGCGTCGCCCACGTCGATGATTTTCGGGCCCGGTCTCGGCAGCGCCTTCTTCGGCGGCTCGATCGGCGCGTAGTTCCCCCGGTCCCGATCGACGTAGAAATAGATACCGTTGCCTTTGAACTGGCGGGCGGATATCGCGCCCGAATAGGTGCCGAGGCCCTTGATGCGGGTCGGCAGGCCGTTGTCGGCGAGAGCCGGAGCGGCGAGCATCGGAGCAATCATTGCCGCGATGGCCAGGGATACGAGTGAACGCTTGAACATGGCAAAGCTCGTTTCGTTAACGAATGCGGACAAGCCCGTGTGTTGACTCATTCAACGGCACGTGGATATCCGTCTGTTAAATTTATGGTTTTCAGCGCCGGTTTGCCAAGAGGGCCGATGTAAACCTTTTGTTAAGGTTAACGGCTGCACATCTGACCCGACTTGCTCTAAGAGTAAGGCGATTGTTCAATAAAGCGGAGTGTTGCGGGCGCCATGACTGCCGAACCGAATATCGATATCAAGCTGATGCGGCTGAAGGATGCGCATGAACTTGCCCCACTGATTGCCGCCTATGCGCAGTCGCTCAAACGCGGCGCGCCGCGAAGGCCCGACGAATTTTATGCCGAAACGCTGCTTCAGGATCGCGTGGCCCAGTTGCTGGGCGCGCGCATCGACGGCGAACTGGTCGGATTCCTGATCTTCTATGATCTGCCCGATGCGGTGACCGGCATGCGTTTCGGTCAGGTCGACCACCTTTATGTCCACCATGCCCAGCGCCGCAAGGGCATCGCCAAGGCCATGCTGGATGTCCTCTGCGAAGACGGTGAATCGCGCGGCTGGAGCAAGCTTGTGCTCAATGCCCCACGGCAGCCGGATGAGGGCAGAAAGCTTTACGAAAGTGTCGCGGCGACCGCCGACTGGGCGGGATTCGTCATCAATTTCGAGCGATAAGGCGCGTTCGCGGGCCGCCATATTGCGCAGTGCGAAAATATTTTTCCGCAGCGCTCCTTGTACAATTTAGACTTTTGACGTCTTTCAATCGATTTGGAAGCGTTCTAAGACTCGGTAGCCGCAGAAATGGCCGGTTTTGTGCAAAACCACGGCGCGTCCGGCGCTTTGACGCACTGCCGCAAAGACACTATTTACATCCGGCGAGAGCCGCAGCCGAAGAGCTGGGAGCCGGGACGAGATACGGAATTGAATTCGGAGGCCCCATGGCCAGCGCCAGACAGAACAGACCCCTTTCCCCGCATTTGAGCATCTACAAGCCGATCCCGACAATGGTCATGTCGATCGTGCACCGCTTCACCGGCGGAGCGCTCTATTTCGGGACGGTCCTGCTTGCCTGGTGGCTGATTGCGACTGCAGCCGGCCCTTCCTATTTCGAGTTTGCCAATATGATCTTCGGGTCGATCATCGGACGCCTGATCCTGTTCTTCTATACCTGGGCGCTGCTCCACCACATGTTCGGCGGCATCCGCCATCTCATCTGGGATACCGGGCGGGCATTCGACAATGATACAAGTACCAGGATGGCCTGGCTCACCCTTGTCGGTTCGGTCACTCTGACAATCGCCCTGTGGGCAATCGCCCTGATTTCGTCTTAAGGAAGCGTCGTTATGGATATGCGCACACCGCTCGGCCGGGTTCGCGGCCTGGGTTCGGCCAAGGAAGGAACGGACCATTTCTGGCGCCAGCGGCTGACGGCCATCGCCAATATTCCCCTGACGATCTTTTTTGTGATTTTTGTCCTCGTTTATCACGGCGAATCCTTTGAGACCGTCGCCGCAGCGCTAAGTAATCCAATTGTCGCGGTTGTGATGGCACTCGCCGTTCTGTCGCTCGTGATCCATATGCGGCTTGGCATGCAGACCGTCATCGAGGACTACATTCATGGAGAGGGCTTGAAGATCGTTCTTTTGATTTCCAACAGTTTCTTTGCCGTCATCGTCGGCGCCGTATCGCTGTTCGCGATCCTGAAACTCGGATTCGGAGGCTGACAGCGCGATGGCAAATACCAACGCACAAGGCTACGAACAGATAGAGCACATGTTCGACGTGGTCGTGGTTGGCGCCGGTGGCGCGGGATTGCGCGCGACCCTGGGCATGGCGGAACAGGGCCTGCGCACGGCGTGTATCACGAAGGTGTTTCCGACGCGCTCCCACACGGTCGCGGCGCAAGGCGGCATTGCCGCAAGCCTGCAGAACATGACGCCGGACAGCTGGCACTGGCACATGTACGATACGGTCAAGGGATCCGACTGGCTGGGCGACAACGACACCATGGAATATCTGGCGCGGGAGGCTCCGGCAGCGGTCTACGAGCTTGAGCATTACGGTGTTCCGTTCTCGCGCACCGAGGAAGGCAAGATCTACCAGCGCCCCTTTGGCGGGCATATGCAGAATTTCGGAGACGGGCCGCCGGTTCAAAGGACCTGCGCGGCCGCCGACCGGACGGGCCACGCGATCCTGCATACGCTCTATGGCCAGTCGTTGCGTCACAATGCGCAGTTTTTCATCGAGTATTTCGCCATCGACCTGTTGATGGACGACGATGGCGTGTGCACCGGGGTGGTGGCCTGGAATCTCGACGACGGGGTCATACACATATTCCGCGCCAAGATGGTGGTGCTTGCGACGGGCGGTTACGGCAGAGCCTATTTCTCGGCAACCTCCGCCCATACATGCACCGGCGACGGGCACGGCATGATCGCCAGGGCCGGCCTGCCATTGCAGGACATGGAATTCGTCCAGTTTCACCCGACCGGCATTTATGGCGCGGGCACGCTGATCACCGAAGGCGCGCGCGGCGAAGGCGGCTATCTCGTCAACTCCGAGGGCGACCGCTTCATGGAGCGTTACGCGCCTTCGGCGAAGGATCTTGCCTCGCGCGATGTGGTGTCGCGCTGCATGACCATGGAAATCCGCGAGGGGCGCGGCGTCGGCAGGGAAAAGGACCATATTTTCCTGCACCTCGATCATCTCGATCCCGCCGTCCTTGCCGAAAGACTGCCGGGCATATCGGAATCGGCAAAGATCTTTGCCGGCGTTGACGTGACGCGCGACCCGATCCCGGTTCTGCCGACGGTTCACTACAATATGGGCGGCATTCCGACCAATTATCACGGTGAAGTGCTCAATCCGACCGAGGACGATCCCGACCGTATCCAGCCCGGGCTGATGGCCGTCGGCGAAGCGGGCTGCGCCTCGGTTCACGGCGCCAACCGGCTGGGTTCGAACTCGTTGATCGACCTGGTGGTGTTCGGCCGGGCGGCGGCCATCAAGGCCGGCGAGGTGGTCGACCGCAACAGTGATGTTCCGCCGGTGCCGCAGGCCTGTTTCGACCGCATCATGGAGCGCTTCGACAAGCGCCGCCATGCCAGCGGTTCCATTCCGACGGCGGCGCTGCGCGACAAGATGCAGCGAGCCATGCAGAAGGATGCCGCGGTCTTCCGCACGCAGGAGACGCTGGAAGGCGGCTGCCGCGCCATGGACGAGATTTACAAGGAACTCGCCGATGTGCGCACCACGGACCGGTCGATGATCTGGAATTCCGATCTGGTCGAGACGCTCGAGCTCGACAATCTGGCGGACTGCGCGATGCTGACCGTCTATGGCGGCGAAGCACGCAAGGAAAGCCGCGGCGCCCATGCGCGCGAGGATTTCCCTGACCGTGACGACAAGAAATGGCGCATCCATACACTGGGCTGGATCGGCAAGGACGGCCAAGTGAGGCTCGATTATCGACCGGTGCACACCGAGACGCTGACGAGCGAGGAAGAAGGCGGCATCGCACTTGCCAAGATCGCGCCCAAGAAGCGTGTTTACTGACAGGAACCCGTTACATGGTTGAATTGACGCTTCCAAAGAACTCGCGGATCACCGAGGGAAAGACGTGGCCGAAGCCCGAAGGCGCCACCAATGTGCGCGAGTTCCGCATCTATCGCTGGTCGCCGGATGACGACAACAATCCTTCCGTCGACACCTATTATGTCGATCTGGACGATTGCGGGCCGATGGTTCTCGACGGCCTGTTGTGGATCAAGAACAAGGTCGATTCCACCCTGACGCTGCGCCGCTCCTGCCGGGAAGGCATTTGCGGCTCCTGTGCGATGAACATCGACGGAACCAACACGCTGGCCTGCACCAAGGGCATGCAGGAGATCGACGGGGCGGTGAAAATCTATCCCCTGCCCCATCTTCCCGTCATCAAGGACCTAGTGCCTGACCTTAACAATTTTTATGCGCAGCACCGGTCGATCGAGCCGTGGCTGAAAACCACGACGCCCGAACCGCAGACCGAGTGGCTGCAGTCGCATGAGGACCGGGTCAAGCTCGACGGGCTTTACGAATGTATCCTGTGCGCCTGCTGCTCGACCGCATGCCCGAGCTACTGGTGGAATGGCGACCGGTATCTCGGTCCGGCGGTGCTGCTTCAGGCCTATCGCTGGCTGATCGACAGCCGCGACGAGGCGACGGGCGAGCGGCTCAATGAGCTGGAGGATCCGTTCCGCCTCTATCGCTGCCACACGATCATGAACTGCGCGCAGACCTGCCCGAAAGGCCTCAACCCGGCCAAGGCGATCGCCGAGATCAAGAAGATGCTGGTCGAGCGCCGCGTATAGGCCTGTGTTTTAGAGCCTGATTGAAAAGTAGTTGAGCGATATCATAGGGTTGTGTTTCCTTCGG